>DASYTB010000653.1:0-9275 GCA_036002705.1 Verrucomicrobiia bacterium | reverse complement strand
CCAACATTTTATTTTTTGAGAGCGATGCAAATTTGCAAAATCTTGCTGATGGCAGCGGTTTTTTCTTTGCTGCCCATTTTCGCGAGAGCGGCCGAGCAGGCCGAGCCAAAAGCGGCCATAGTTGCGGGACATGTTGAAGCTGGAGAGAAAGAAGGCATTCCTCTGCACCCCGTGGACGTTTTTCATATCGGCGAATTTCCGATCACGAACTCGATGATCGCCACTTGGATTGTTGCACTCGGGATTATTATTTTCGCGCAAGTTGCCACCCGGAATATTCAGCCGGTGCCGAGCGGCGCGCAGAATTTTTGGGAATGGATGGTGGAGGGGCTTTATAATCTTTTGGATGGAATTGTTGGCCGCGAGCTCGTGAGGAAAACGTTTTGGTTTTTTGCCACAATTTTTATTCTGATCCTGTTTTCCAACTGGTTTGGCTTGATTCCCGGCGTAGGGACCATCGGCTGGGGCCACGCAGGACCTGAAGGCTTTCATGTGGATGAACCATGGCTTCGCGGCGTCAATGCGGATCTGAATATGACCTTCGCCATGTCCATGATTTTTTTCGCCTGCTGGATAGTTTGGGCGTTTCAAACCAACGGCCTCGGTGGCTTTTTGTTCCACATTTTCGGAGCGAAAGGCGAGACGAAAGGCGCCTTAAAAGCTCTGATGGTAGTGATTTTCATTCTCGCTGGTGTTCTGGAGGTTGTCTCGATCCTGTTTCGTCCTGTGTCCTTGAGCTTCCGTCTCTTCGGCAACGTCTATGCCGGTGAAAGCATGCTGGAAGCCATGTCCAAAGTGCTGCCTGGCTGGTTGGGCTCAATCATTGTTCCGATTCCGTTTTATTTCATGGAGCTTCTTGTGGGCTTGGCGCAAGCCCTGGTTTTCATGCTCCTGACCGCGGTGTTTACGCTGCTTATCTGCCAGCATGATCCAAGTCATGACAAGCAGGAGCACCATCACTAAAAGATTTCGGCGGTTTGACCGTGTTCAATCGCGGGAGCCGCTGAGAAAGCAAAGAAAGGAAAAACATGTTAATGCCTATTCTGGCCGAAATGACGGGCAACCTGCACATCGGGTTGGCCGCTTTGGGCGCTGCCCTTGGTGTCGGCCTTATTGGTATGAAAGCGTCAGAAGCTGTGGGTCGTAATCCTGGCGCGGCAACCCCGATCCTGGTTCAGGCCATTCTGAGCACCGCCTTCGCGGAAGGCATTGTGTTCTTCGCCATTTACCTGGCGGGCAAATAGACCTTGCGCGGAGCGGCCCGTGCCCTCCGCGTATTTTCCTGAAGAATTTTGATATGAATCCAGTTTGCATTTTGGCCGCGGCCGCCACGGAAAATCCGATAACCGAGATTTCCCGGACTTTTGGCGTGGATACGCGCCACTTTATTTCCCAGGTCATCAGTTTCGGGATCGTCGCTTTTGTCCTCTATAAATTTGCCTACGTCCGAATCTTGAATGTTCTCGAAGAACGCCGCCGGCGCATCGAGGAGGGGCTCACCAACGCTGACAAGATTAAAAAAGAATTGGCTGAAACGGAAACGGCTCGCCAGCAAATCATGGCCAAAGCCAATGCTCAAGCGACCAAATTGATCGAAGAAGCCCGCGCCGCGGCGGCCAAAGTCCAGGAAACAGAGACACAACGCGCCATTGCGGCCGCAGAACAAATTATCGCTAAAGCGCGTGAAGCCGCCGCGCAGGATCATGCCCGCATGCTTCAGGAATTGAAGAAGGAGGTCGGGCAACTGGTGGTTCGAACGACCGCGCAGGTTACCGGCAAGATTCTTACGATGGACGATCAAAAGCGCTTGATCGAAGACACCAACAAGCAACTCGCAGCCTAGCTTTTGAGCCATGAAAGCCGGGAAGCAAACGCGCCGCGAAGCAAAACAGCTATTCCGCTCCACCTTCGTGAACGGAACAATGGATGACGCCAAAATTCGTCTCGCGGTCAAAGCGATTATTGAAAAGAAGCCGCGCGGGTATGTTGCCATCCTGGAACATTTGAAGCGCCTGGTAAAGCTCGAGCAGGACCGGCGAACCGCGCGAATTGAAAGCGCCGTTCCGCTGAGTGCGGAACAACAGGCCGGAGTCACTTCGAATCTGGAGCGGATCTACGGCCAGGGGTTGAATCTTTCGTTCGAGCAAAACCCGTCGTTGTTGGGCGGATTGCGTGTGCGCGTGGGAAGCGATGTTTATGACGGAACCGTGGCATCGCGTTTGCAGGAGTTGGAGGAAGCTTTTTAGTTTTCAGATCAGATGAGCACTTTATTACAAGAAATTGAATCGCAGATCAGCGGGGTTAAAGCCGGGGTCGCCAAGCAAAATGTTGGAATCGTCCGCGAGATTGGGGACGGTGTGGCCAAAATCGAGGGCCTCACCGACGCCATGCTCAACGAAATGCTTGATTTCGGCAATGGCATAGTCGGGCTGGCGTTGAACCTTGAAGAGACGGAGGTCGGCGCGATTATTCTCGGCGACTATACTGGAATCCGTGAAGGGCAGGAAGTCCGCACCACCGGCCGGCTTCTTCAGGTGCCCGTCGGCAAGGGCTTGCTTGGCCGGGTCGTTAACGCCCTTGGTCAGCCGCTCGACGGCAAAGGACCCGTCAAGGCCGAGGTCAGTTATCCCGTTGAAAAGATCGCTCCCGGGATCATCCGCCGAAAATCCGTCAGCCAGCCGGTGCAAACCGGTATTATGGCGATTGACGCCATGATTCCAATCGGACGGGGCCAGCGCGAGTTGATCATTGGGGATCGTTCCACGGGCAAGACCACCATTGGAATCGACACCATCATCAGCAATGCGCGGTTGAACCGGGCGGCCGAGGAGGCAAAGGACAATGATTATCGACCGCTTTACTCGATCTACGTGGCGGTTGGCCAGAAGCAATCCAACGTCGCTCGGGTTGTCAGCGTGCTCGAGAAAGAGGGCGCGCTGCCTTACACGATTGTCCTCAGCGCGAGCGCTTCGGATTCGGCCACGAACCAATATCTCGCTCCCTTCGCCGGTGCGGCGATGGGTGAATGGTTCATGGATAACGCGATGGATGCGCTCATCATCTATGACGATCTTTCCAAGCACGCGGTGGCCTACCGCCAGGTTTCTCTGGTATTGAAGCGTCCGTCAGGGCGCGAAGCCTATCCGGGAGATGTCTTTTATCTGCATAGCCGTTTGCTGGAACGTTCCGCCCGCGTGAGTGAAAAATATGGGAATGGATCTCTTACCGCGCTCCCCATCATCGAAACGCAAGCGGGTGACGTTTCTGCATATATTCCGACCAACGTGATTTCGATCACGGATGGTCAGATATATCTCGAAACCGACTTGTTCTACCAGGGTGTTCGACCGGCCGTTTCGGTGGGCCTTTCGGTTTCGCGCGTTGGTTCGGCCGCGCAGATCAAGGCGATGAAACAGGTGGCTGGCCGCATTAAACTCGATCTCGCGCAATTCCGGGAATTGGCGGCTTTCGCGCAATTTGGCTCCGATCTCGATGCAAAGACGCAGGCCCAACTCGAGCGTGGTAAACGGATCGTGGAAGTTTTCAAGCAACCTCAATACAACCCAATTGCCGTTGAAGTTCAGGCCGCCGTGCTCTGGGCCGCGCAAAATGGTTACATGGATGACGTGGCTGTGGATCGAATCAAGGAATTCCAAGGCAAACTCACGGATTATCTGACCACGCGCAAAGCGAACGTCCTGGCGACGATCGGGAAAGAGAAAGCGTTGAGTGACGCCATTACGAACGAGTTGAAAGCGGCGATCACTGAGTTCAAACAGACTTTTAAATAAATAGATGGTCCGAGCTCTCGCCATTACTGAATCCGAAATCGCCACGCGTATTTACGTTATCCGCGGCCGCAAGGTTATGCTGGATTCTGATCTAACTGAGATTTATGGAGTGAGCACCTCGCGCCTAAATGAACAATTCCTGGGAAACCGCGAACGCTTTCCAAATGACTTCGCGTCTGAGCTATCAGGAGTTTACAACTTTGATATCGCAGATTGCGACATCAAAGCGAACCCGCGCGGCGGACGCCGTAAGCCACCGGTGGAAAATAATCGACCCCGCGAGATCGGCTTTCATGTGAAGAACCGTTTGAATTTGACCTCACCTCCTGCCTAACCATGCCCAGTACACGCGACATACGCCGCCGAATCAAGTCGGTCAAAAATACAGCGCAAATCACCAAGGCAATGCAGATGGTGGCGGCGTCGAAAATGCGCAAAGCGCAGCAGGTGGCGCTTTCGGGACGTCCTTACGCCTCCCTGATGAATGAGGTTCTCGCGAACGTTACGTCCTATGCCGGCGATTTTTCGCATCCGCTCATGACGGTGCGGCCTGTTCGGACGCGGGCGGTCATTGTGATCAGCAGCGACAAAGGATTGGCGGGTGGGTTGAATAGCAACCTCATGCGCGAGGTCGCCAAGTTCGAGAAGACGAATACCACCTATATCGCCGCCGGGCGCAAGGGGGCGCAGTTTATTAGCCGCACGCAACGTAAGCTCGCGGCCGAGTTCACTTACAAGGACGCGCCGCTCTTCAGCGAAGCCCGCGCCATTTCGCGATTTGCCCAGGAGCTTTTCCTCAAAGGCGAGGTTGATCAGGTGGATATTGTTTTCACCAAGTTCGTCTCGACCCTCACGCAAAAGCCGGAAGTGCGTCCGCTCATTCCGGTTGGTGAACTAAAGAGTGTCACCGTCGGCACGGGCAAGGCGGCAGAGGCGGCAGCGATGACCAGCGGCGCGACTGAGTTTATTTTCGAACCGAATCCGGGAGACGTTTTCAGCGCGCTCGTGCCCCATTATCTGAATTTCCAGGTGTATCAGATTCTGCTGGAAGCAAAGGCGTCTGAGCATAGCGCGCGCATGGTCGCGATGAAGAGCGCGACGGATAACGCCAAGCAATTGATCAAAGATTTGACACTGGAATACAACAAATTGCGCCAGAACAACATCACCAAGGAACTGCTTGAGATTTCGAGTGCAACGATGACCATGGGGCAGTAACGGAGGATTTTAGACGATGAGCAAAGGTAAAATTGTACAAGTGATCGGACCGGTCGTCGACGTGGAGTTCGCGGGCGACTTACCGGGTATCTACAACGCCTTGACCGTGGATTTCGCTGTCGAGGGCCAGGGGACGACGAAGCTTACCCTCGAGGTGCAACAGCACCTTGGTGATAACTGGGTGCGCGCCGTGGCCATGTCCACCACGGAAGGCCTGAAACGCGGTTTGGAAGTGACGGACACGGGCGCACCGATTTCCATGCCGGTGGGTGAAGGTGTTCTTGGACGCGTTTTTGACGTGACGGGCGCTCCGGTCGATGAAAAGGGTCCGTTTAAAGCTGACAAATACTACCCCATTCATCGGCCTGCTCCACCGTTGGTTGATCAAGCTGTTTCTCCCCAGGTGCTCACCACCGGAATCAAGGTCATCGACCTGATCTGCCCGTTCCTGAAGGGCGGCAAAGTCGGCGCGTTCGGCGGTGCCGGTGTCGGCAAAACGGTCGTCATTATGGAGTTGATCAACAATATCGCCAAACTCCACGGCGGTTATTCGGTGTTCGCCGGGGTGGGCGAGCGCACGCGCGAGGGAAACGATCTCTACCACGAAATGTCCGAAGCAGGCGTCATTAACCAGAAGGACCTCAGCAAATCCAAGATCGCGCTGGTCTATGGACAAATGAATGAGCCACCCGGCGCACGTCTGCGCGTTGCATTGTCCGGACTGGCCATCACGGAATATTTCCGGGACGAGAAAAACCAGGACGTATTACTCTTCATCGATAACATCTTCCGCTTTTCACAAGCTGGTTCGGAAGTATCCGCGCTTCTCGGCAGAACTCCGAGCGCCGTCGGTTACCAGCCAACGCTCGCCGCTGAAATGGGTGATCTGCAGGAACGGATCACTTCGACGAAGAAGGGATCAATCACGTCCTTCCAGGCCGTTTATGTCCCGGCGGACGATTTGACCGACCCGGCTCCCGCCACGACGTTCGCGCATCTCGATGCGACTATCGTGCTCGAGCGGGCGATCGCGGAATTGGGAATCTTTCCCGCCGTTGATCCGCTGGCCTCGAACTCGCGGGCGCTGACCCCGGAAATCGTCGGCCAGGAGCATTATGACGTGGCCCGTGGCGTGCAGAAGGTGCTCCAGCGTTACAAGGATCTCCAAGATATCATCGCCATTCTCGGCATGGACGAACTTTCCCCAGACGACAAGCTTACCGTGTTTCGCGCGCGGAAAATCCAGCGCTTCCTCAGCCAGCCGTTCACCGTCGCGGAAGTTTTCACCGGACGTCCCGGCAAACAGGTTGAAGTCGCTGAAACAGTGAAAGCTTTCAAGGAAATCCTCGAAGGCAAACACGATGAAGTGCCCGAGGGTAACTTCTATATGAAGGGCAAGATCGACGAGATCAAGGAATAGGTATGGCCACTCTCAAACTGGAGGTTGTCACTCCGGATGCGATCATTCATTCGGAAGAGGTGGACATGGTGACCATTCCTGCTGCCGGCGGCGAGATGGGGATCTTTCCCATGCACGTCCCGCTGGTGACCCAAATCCTCCCGGGAGAAGTCGCGGTGCGCAAGAACGGCCAGGACTATTTCCTGGCCGTGGGTGATGGATTCGTTGAAGTCACCGGCAATCGTGTCGCGATCCTTACGGATATGGCGATTAAAGCGCAGGATATCGACGAGGCGAAAGCCGAGGAGGCACGGCGCCGAGCGGAGGCGAGGCTCCAGGAGCAACTCTCCGGCGAAGAGGTTGCCAGCGTTAGTGCGGCACTCGCCAATTCCCTTGCTCAACTGAAGGTGAAGCGCCGGGGCCGCCATTAGAGTCGGCCTTCCGACTTTCCCATCCAGTTGAGCGTTTACCATGAAATCAAGATTGGCTTGGAGGGCGATCAGCAGCCTCATTGTGCTCCTGTTCGCTGGCTGCATTCCGTCGTTACAGCCGCTCTTTACGGAAAAAGACCTTGTTTTCGAGGAGACGCTTCTCGGGTCATTTAGCGAAGAAAAGCAGGATCCCTCGACCTGGACCTTCAGCCGCGGAGAGGATCGCGGCTATCACCTGGTGATCAAGGATGGTAACAAAAGGTCCCCGTTATCGGCGCACCTTTTCAAGGTGGATGGGAAACTCTATCTGGACCTTTATCCAGAAAATGAGGGGTTCGAAGATTGGCCGCGCGATGACTTCTTCAAGTCCACCCTTGTTCCAGCACACATTTTCTTTGCCGTGAGCGACATCAGTCCGATTCTTAGATTTCGCGCGCTGCAGGAGGATTGGTTGAAGGAGTATTTGCAGAAAACTCCGAACGCCGTGCCGCACACCCTGGTGGAGAACAGCCGGCTCGTTTTCACCGGGACAACTGAGCAGATGCAGAGCTTCCTGAAAAAGGCAGCCGGCGAGAAGGGCGCGTGGAGCGAACCGGCGGAACTTCACAAGCGGCCAGGAACCGCCGCTACGAAGTAAGGCAGTTGCTCGATCAGCCTCGCACGGCGGCGGAGGCGGCGCGGGATGAAAGATTCATTTTCTCCAAGGCGGCCGCAATGGCGATGGGTCTTCTGCTGGAAGCGGGCTTCGCGCCGCGAAAGAAATCGACGAGGGAGACGGCCATGTTGCTGAAGTGCTCTTGCATGGGGGATTGCGAACGGAGGAGTTGAGCCGAGGCGACAGGACCGTTCGTTAGCTCGACCGCGAAATTGATGTCCGAGAAGGCGCCGTCGAGGACCAGAACGCAAATGGAAAGATTATTCGGGTGTTCGATAAGCCAGCCACGCGGGTTGGGAGTGAGTTTTTCCAGCAGGTGCAGACCGACAATGTCTTGCGGTCGCCCGTCTTTGTCGGGGTCGCCGTGGATGGTGTTCGAGCGGGAGATGGCGGCGGCGAGCAAAGGCCGCCACGGGGCAGAGTAGGCGCTTCGCCAGAGGTTTTCGCCGCCCAGGGCTCGAACCGACTCGGCGATTTGGGCGCTGACGGAAGGATCGAAAGCCGTAAAGAGAGCTTCGAGAGCTTCGGCTTCGGCGTGCGGAAAGGTTCCCTGGACGACGATGAGACCGCGGCGGTATTGGCCGCGAATCGGCAGCTTTAATTCGGGAAGCGGGAAGAGATGCGCGGCTTCGGTGCCAGCGTCGAGGACAACGTGATGGTCCGCCGCGAGATTGAAGAGATGCTCCGCGGTTTTTACGTCGTAGGCCGCGCCGCCGTAGATGAAACAGTGACTCGCCGGAGGCAAGGCGGTGATGACTTCCGCGTAGAGGTCTGGATTTGGAGTCGCTTCGCGGCGCAACGCTATGATCACGGCGGCCGCGTTCGCCAGCGATTCTTTGAGCGAGGGCTGAAGTCGCAGACCGAAATTTTTGACTCGGGCGTCGATTGCTGTGTTTGAAACTGGCTTTAGAAAATGGGCGTGCACCGGGCCGGTTGGACCGTGAACTTCACCATCCTTGTTGTAGCCGATCAGAAAACGATCCAGCAGTTGCTGTGCGGGGGACGGGACGGAAAAATCGTCGAGGATAAAGGTAGTGGAAGAGGGTGTCATGAGCGCCAGAAGGTAGATGGTTCGACGGGATGATAGGTGATGTTCATTTCGGGAGTCGCGAGTGCTTCTTTCCGGAAAAGCGATTCGACCGCCGAGAGAGTCATGCCCGAGGTGAGCAGGGTGCGTTCGACTCGATACGGAGCGCGATTGGTCAGGACCATATCCTCGATATGATGGACGAGCGGGTTAAAAAAATCGGCGGTGGTGGAGATTTGCATGGGCATGGGCAGATGCATTTGGCAGGAGATGATTCGACCATCATTGGCCAGACCGGCATAGGTGAAATCCTGCACCAGGGAGTTGGCGATGAAGACGGACGTTTGAAAGCCGTCGTTGTGCTCAATGAAATAGCCGATCGCGGATGGGCTTGCTTTACGCGCCCAATCGATGCTCGGAGGCACTACGGTGTAACCCTGGGGCGCGTGGGCTGTATGGCTTCGAGCCAACGCAGCAAAAAACAGGCGCCTGGTCGTTTCGCGTTCCGCTAAAACATCCCATATCTTCTCCCCGCGCATGGCGTGCATTGACTTGATGCCCACCTCGCCGCCTCTACGTCGCTCGGACATGCATTGCGCGGTTTCGAGGCCGTGGAAGTCGTAAGAATCAACGCCGCCGTAACAGATCGAAACGCTTTCTCGCAGCGACGTGTTAAGCGGCATTTCGATGGAAGGGATCCGTTCGGTGACCGGGAGAGAGGAGCCGGCGAGGAATGGGAAATTGAGGCGTTTGG
>DASYTB010000652.1:0-3602 GCA_036002705.1 Verrucomicrobiia bacterium | reverse complement strand
GATCGATACCAATGGCATTATCACCTGGACTTCCAGACCGAGCGACCCCGCCACTAACTCATTTTCGGTCATGGTCAGCGACAACGGCACTCCGCGACTCTCCGCCGTCCAAAGCTTTAACGTGATCCTTTCCGATCATATCGCACCCACCCTTTCGCTCGCGACCTCAGGTACCGATTCGCACTCATACGTCTTGAGCCTGGTCGGGACGCCCGGTGCTCAGTACGTCGGTCAGTACGCGACTAATCTCGGAGGCCTCTGGCTAGATTTCGCGACCAACGTCGCCGCAAGCGACGGCCGCTGGTCCGTTCTCGATCCATCGGCCACGAATCGCGCCCGTTTTTACCGCGCTCGAGCAATGGGGCGGTAAGGTTCGACGGCGAAATCTGTTTGGTAAACTTGTGAAAGATTGAGCTGTGAGCCGGCTTACCAGAAAGGACGATGAAACGTACTGGGAGAACACTCGTTCGGACTGGGATTATCGGGCTTTGCATCCTGACATTCGGGACCGCGCCCACTCTGGCGATCACTCGGAATTGGACTGGATCCCTGGATGCGCGTTGGAGCAACCCGAAAAATTGGAACCCAGAAGGTGTCCCGCAGAATGGCGATGACTTGGAGTTTGGTTACAACGACTACGATCACGATGTCATGATCAACGACCTGGAGAATCTCCAAGTTGGTCTGGAGGGGAATTTAGAAGGATGGATCGAGCGGAAAACTTACGTCCCGATTCATATCGAACAGGTGAATTCCTTCAACCCCATTTTTCACGCGACCCGGAGCTATGCCGATCTCGCCGAAAAAACCGATTTCCTCAAAATCGTCGTTTACAACAACTGCGGCGGCGAACGCTACCGCCACTTTATCCAAAATATCGGCTCCACGGTCTTTCGCGACGTTCCTGCGGAAGAACTCCTCCAATTCAATAATCACCTGCTGAACTACGCGAACGAAAAGCCCCTGGACGAACTCCCGCAAGCCGGCCTTTCTCCGGACTACGTATTTCGCGAGACCAAACGCGCTCTCGACGGCGCGCAAGGCAAATGCCGTATTTTTCCGGGCATCGATATCGGCATTCCAACCGGCAGAAACAGTCGTAAAGCGTCGCCGGAAGATACCTACCAGGCCGCGTTGGCCGGTTTAAAAGCGGGGGCGGACGGACTAATTCTGTCCCGGAAATATTCAGAGATGCGTCTCGAGAACATCACGGCCGCAGGACGTGCCGCGAGGCAATTTCAAACCTAAGGGGAAGTCCCGTCGTGCTGGTTCATGGTTTCTGCTTCTTCAAGATGTCGAGATACGCCTTCTCCCGTTCCTCGATGTAAGCCCGGTAACCTTGTGGATCGACGAAGGGGTTTGAGGAACCATTGGCCTTCAGCTTCGCATATTTCTCCTCCATGCCGTAGTAGCTGCCGTGCGCACCCAGGAAAATCTCGCAAGGTAGCGATTTCAGGACTTTGAAAGTGCGCGCAAAGTCGTCGCTGATCTCTGGATAATCCCGGTTATTTACGAGGCGATAACCCGCGTTCACGTTGGGACTGCCGATGATGACGACCTGGCGAGGTTTGCCCTGATCGAGCGCGGTCATCGTCCAGGTGGTGCAACCGCGGGTATGACCGGGCGTGAGATGCGCGACCAAAGTCGCGCGGCCCAGCGTGACCTTGTCACCGTCCTCGAGAACACGGTCCACTCGGCAGGGCTTCCAACGGTCGTGATACAAGTATTGGCCTTCGCCGCCGGTGCTGATGGCATGAGCATCGCCTTTCATTGCAAAAACGCGGGCACCACTCAATTGCCGCAGCAATTCCTGGCCTTCGACATGATCGCCGTGGGCGTGGCTGGAGAGAATAATTTTCACGTCGGTGATTTTAAAGCCGAGTTTCTCGATGCTGGCCCGAAGAAGCGGGACGGTTCGTTCGAAACATGGATTGATCAGGATGTGTCCTTCGGGTGTGGTGACCAGGTAGGAGGCGAGTCCGCGTGATCCGACATAGTAGAGATTGTCCGCGACGCGATGCGGTGGAAAGGGCTCGTGCCAGGTGCTTGTATCCTGGCCAAAGATCAAGCTGATCCGCGAGCAGATCGCGAGCCCGCAAATCAACCACGTGATCGAAAATAAAGAGGAGCGCATAGGAGAATAATGCGTGAACGCCGTTCGCAGTGGAAGTCTGATTCCAACGGACATGCGAATAGGCGAAGCGAGGCGGTTCTGCACCTTCGCCAGTGGCGGCGGCGTGCGAGGTGCCGTGGCCGCAGGATTATATTTTAAAATCGGCGGAAGCACCGCATTCTTCCGCGTGCATCTCAGCCAGTTGCGGTTACGTGATTTTCGCAATTACGGGCGGCTCGACCTCGAGTTTTCGCCCGGATTTCATTTGCTGCTGGGTCAGAATGCACAAGGGAAAACGAATATTCTCGAGGCGATCTATTTGCTGGGCACCTTGCGTTCATTTCGCGGCGTCGCCAGCGCGCAGATGGTGCGACACGGCCGTCCCGGCTTTTTCGTGAGCGGCCAAACGCACCACGCAGGGCCGCATGAGATTAAGATGTACTGGTCGCCGAAAGAGCGGAATTTGACGGTGGACGCCCGGCCGGTGCGCAAGCTCTCGGAATTCATTGGGGTTTTTCGGGCGGTGGTTTTTTGCTCGGAGGATATTCATCTGGTCAATGGGACGGCGAGCCGTCGACGGAGGTATTTGGACCTGCTGCTCAGCCAGAGCTACCCGACTTATCTTCCGCTGCTGCAGCGGTACACGCGCGCGCTCCGATCCCGCAACGCGCTGCTGAAATCGCGCGTGATTGATCCCGCGAGTTTCGAAGCGTTCACGGCGGAATTGGTCAGCGCCGGAACGAATCTGATCGAGCAGCGACGGAAACTTCTCCCGCAAATATCACCGCTGGCGTGCGAAGCCTACTGCCGGATCACGAACGCGGCGGAGGAACTGCGCATGGAGTACGCACCAGCGGTCCGGGCGGATTTTCTGGTGGAGCTACGGAAGATTGAGGCCCGCGAACGGGCGGCGCGCATGAGCTTGATCGGTCCGCACCGGGATGAACTGGTACTGACATTGGATGGGAAATCAGCGGCTCAGTTCGGGAGCGAAGGACAGAAGAGATCAGTAGTCATCGCGCTCAAGATGGCGCAAGCGGAATATTTAACTGATTTGCACGGCTCGCCGCCTGTGCTGCTGATCGATGACATCATGGGTGAACTGGATGTAAGGCGGCGGAGCGGATTTTTGCCGCTGTTGAAACGCGTGCATGAGTCGCAAAGCCAGGTTTTCATGACCTGTACGGAAGAGAGTTGGCCGAAGGAATTGGGACGGGATTTGCGACGATGGGAAGTGAAGGGAGGAAAGGTGTTCGCCGAGGCTCAGAAATGACTAAATACCAAAAGCCAAATACCAAGGAAGTACCGACTCCGAATGGGGAAGGGAATTCGGCGGCTCGATTTTGGCATTCGTTATCGTTCCGTCCAAAGTCGAAGCTCCGAATTCGAGGAAAGAGGTCCCGCAGTCTTAATTTCAACGTTGGGCTGCTTTCAAATTGTCCCTTCGGGACATAAACGCCAAATCCTAATGGTATTGGCCGCCTCGGCC
>DASYTB010000651.1:0-6172 GCA_036002705.1 Verrucomicrobiia bacterium | reverse complement strand
CCGATTGACCTGCTGGTTAATGCGCTCGGGAAAGATTCGGAGTAGTCTCAATGCCAAACCCGGTCGCAGCCATCCTGAAAAAATCGCGCGCTTCGTGGTGGTTGCTGGCGCAATCGACGATCTGGATCGCGGCCGTGATTGCCGGGTTTATGTTGCCGCCGCCGGTGGGGACGGTGGAAGAGACCAAGGTTTGGGTGCGCTTCGCCCAATTCGTGATTACAGTGCTGATCGGGCTGTTTGTGCTCGCGGAGCTTCGCTGGAATCGCAAAAAGGATTCGTTGGGCTGGGGCTCTCTTTCAGCATTGTTCCTCGTGTTGGGAACAGCGGTTTTTTTCAGTTATCAGTTTTTTGCGGCGCGCTGGACCGCGCCGTACAGCAATCAACGGGTCGTGATCGGCGATACTTTCACCCAACTGGGCGGCCAGTATCACAGAGAGAATCCTAATCTCACGATGGAAGACCTGGTGATGCACTACGCTGGCCATATCGAGAAGATTTGGACGCGCGAATCGCTGCAACAGCGGCGCGTGCTCCTGGCCGGGCTTTACATTTTGGCCATGCCGCTTTTCACCATTTGCATCATGAGCATCGTGCAGGCGATGCAATGCGCGGCAAGTTCCTCGCCGCGGAAGCGAGCGCCGACGCCGCGGTCCGCGAGCGTTAATTAACTGGACGGACGAATTGCATCTGCTTGCCGGACTAATTTGCACGCGGCGGGCGGCGCTGTTTTCCCGGGGTTTGGATTGGCTCGGTTCCGGAATGGCATCGCACGGCCACCTCGTCGAGATAACCATCGAAATTCCCGATTTCCAGGGTCGCCGGTTTATGGCCCCAGTTATTCAATTCGCTGGATTTTAATGCGCCGATCTCCTTTCCATTCACCCGAAAGGAATAGCCCTGTTTTGAAATGGAAATCGCGACATGATGCCAGTTGGTCAAAGTCAGAGCGGGAGTGATCTGCTCTTTATTCAGGGAGAATTGAGTTCCGCCTTTGACCATCGGTCCTTCGTAGATATTCTCGATCAATTCGACGGAGTTGTTCCAATCTTCAGCGAGGGAAAGGATCTTGGCGTTGCCACGATTGTAAGCTTTGAAGGAATTGATGTAGATCATGGCTTCGATGGTGATTTCTGACTTATCCGGAAGCTTTGTGAGATCGATGGCGGTGGTTGCCTTGTCGCCCAAATCTTTAAAGCGCAGCGCCGCTCCTTCGCGCTTCTGCATCCAGCTCAAGTTGCTCGGATCAAAATGCGCTTCCCCGCTCGATTTTAAATCCGGCGAATGGCCGCTGGCATCCTTAAGCGTGCCGTCGAAGTGGTAGAGCGCGACGATTTCGGCCGTCGGACGCATCGCCGTGGCGAGGGATCGGTTCGGCGGTGTATCCATCGAGGCGGTGGCGTTGAATGTGGCTTGGGCAAACGCCCGCCGCCCATCCGGCCACATGGCTTCGGCCTCGACCCACTGCTCACCGACGTTCTTCGGCGCGAAGGTGAACGCCGGCGCAATCACTGGTTCCTGGTCACGGGCTTCCCAGACAATTTGCGCATCCGCTGGATTCAGCCCCGCGACCTCGAATCGGCCGCCGAGGGTTTGCCCAACCGGGATGCTCTTGGGCAGACCGGCAATTGATGCCGGCGCAGCGTGCGAGGATTGAGTTTTTAACGCCGTTGCCGCCATCCAGAACGCGAGATTCGCGAGGCTGCGGCCTTGATCCACGATGACGAATTCTGTCGTGGTGTTAAAACTATCGCCCCATCGATCATACATCGGGTAGGGCGCGGTTTTGTCGCCATCCGGCGGAAAAGAGAGCGCGCCGAGTTCCTTTTTATAATGC
Source organism: Verrucomicrobiia bacterium (assembly GCA_036002705.1). Taxonomy (GTDB): domain Bacteria; phylum Verrucomicrobiota; class Verrucomicrobiia; order Limisphaerales; family SXQI01; genus DASVNK01. The sequence continues at coordinate 4,338 of DASYTB010000651.1, read as the reverse complement.
TCCAAGTAGGCGAAGCCGCTTTGAATATTCCCCAGCGGGATTCCGCTCGGCGGAAGCACCCGAGAATCGTTCTGCGCATATTGATGAACAATCTCACGCTGACGCCGCCAGCCGAGCCCGGTGATATAACATACGTTGATGGGATTGCAGCCGGCTTCGTAATTTAGATTGCTCAGGATGGCTTCAAGAAGCTGGTCGTTATGGTGAAGCTGCCAGGCCACCGTCATATCGAAGGCGCGCTCGCAGGAGAAATACCAACCGGCCGTCATGTAGCCCTTGTTGAGGTCGGGAAAGCTCGTCCCGTAGGCGCATTCGTTGGCCCAGCGCACGTGATTCATCGCTGTTTCGTTGACCAGGTTTTCGCAGCGGCGAAGAAAACTCGCGTTCATGGAATTGGTGCTCAAACGGCCATTCCGCGCCGCAAAAACGTAAGTTCGAGTTGCATTTCCCCACCCTTCAAACATCGGCCACCAGGTCCAGCGTCGTGTGTCCCGATCCTCGGGTTTAAACCACTCGGTCAGTTTGCTCTCGTATTGCTTCTCCCCGGTGGCTGCAAACAGAGCGGCGGCGGCCCACGCCAATTCGTCGTCGTGCAGAAACTCGTTTCCGTAGTGGGTAAGCTTTTGATAAGCGCCATCCTTCGCGTGTTGCGCAATGGCCCGCTCCAAAAAGGCCCAACCGCGCAACGCTTTGCGTAGGTAAAGAGCGGCGGCATCGGGAAACTGTTGTTTAAACAAGAGCGATGACCCCATCTCTGCCAGAGCCGCCGTGGCAGCCGCCGTCGCGCTGGTGTTTTTTGGCCAGACGATTTGCGGATCGCCCTTGTCCGGCAGCACGTTGTCTTCGTACTCGCGGTTTTTTGGATAAACCAGAAAATAGAACCCGCCGTCGTCATCCTGCATTTTGGCGAGGAAATCGGCCTCCCATTTCGCCTCTTGAAGCAAGTCGCTCTTGCCGTCTCCGCTCTCGGGAATGCCCAGATTATCCAACGCGCCTGCGCCTTCAAAGTTATCCGCCGCACAAACAAGCGCGTGGATCAGTCCCGCGCTGTTGATGGTGTATTTGCTGTAGTCCCCGGCGTCATGATGCCCGCCGCTCACATCGATTTTTCCGTGACGGACAAAGGGATAAAGGCTCGCGTCCGTGTTCTTCAGTTGAGGCGCTTTGTGGCGTGGATCGTTTTTGGCATCGGAACTGGCCTGCGCAATGATTTGTTGCGCGGTCTTAAAACCGGCGTCCGGTATCTCCGCCGGAGCGGTGTGGCAAGGATCATGAACGAAACGGGTGAAGGGTAATGAATTGCTCGTGCCACAGCGTTGATGATAAAGGCCAAGCGCATAGGCGCGAGCGAAGGCAGCCATAGTCCCTTCGTTGATTTGAAAGGGAAGCGAGGCGCCCATCCCCTCGATGGCGAGACGATAGACTCCAGGGTTTTTGAAAGCGGAGAAATCTGCCTCAAAAACGTTCTGGCAGGCGAGAGCGGGAAAGCCTTTATCGGGCCGCCGGTGCAGCGCACCATGAAACACCTGTTTTCCCGAAGTGGCCTCGATCAGCGAGAAGCCGGCCTGATTCGCAACCTTCAATTCGCCGAGGCTCCCCAGATAATATCCGACCATTGCTGTTTTCGGCAATTCCGGCTGGTACCCGACCTCGTTCACGTGAATCGCCGGATTAAAACGCAAGGGGTCGGCCCTTCCTTCAAATCGGATCTCTTTTGACCAAAGCTTGCCGCTGGGATTCAGCACCTGGACCGCCTGGGTCGGCTGAATCGCCGTTTCAAGTTCCAGATAGAGTTGCGCGAGGATGCGCAGATCACGAACCTTCAGCGGCGCGTAGAGGGGCCGTTGTTTGAAGCCGATTCGCTTTATCCCTCTCTGGCTTCCTTCGACCAGCACCTGAAATTCCTCTTGCGGCGGCAGTTTGAGTTGGAAGTTCTCGCCCACAAAATTCCAGTGGCTGACCGGCGCGGTTTCATTGGTTTTGGTCGTAATAAGAGTCAATTCGATCATCTCAGGCGTGAGGATGCGCAACTCCTGCTCGCCCACTTGCGGCATCGCCAGAGAATTCGTCCCGACCCAGCCATACTCTTGCGCCAGAAGAAGACGCAAACCCGAAGCAAGGACGCAGCCGAACCACAGAAACCTCCTGATCACAGGCTACCATCCGGCTCGGTGGATTTGTGTCAAGTAGCAGGTATTGATTCGAAAGCGCGGCTAGGAATCCACCTTGCCCGGTTGCGCGTCGTTCATATAGGTTGCCTGCTATTCTGGCAGCCATGAGTAACGCGGAAGAGAGCGGCGGTAAATGCCACCAAAGTTCCAGAGCCTCAGACGGCTTTTTGGTGGACGCTGATTCGATGTTTCAGCGGCTTTTTGAGCGCAGCGCCGACGCCATTCTTTTGTTCGAACCGGAAACGGGTGTTTTCCTCGATTGCAATCCAGCGGCGGTGGAGATGATTCGCGCGCGCAGCAAGGAAGCGCTTTTGCGAGCCGCGCCCGCGGACCTGGCACCGCCGTTTCAAGCGGACGGCAAACCCTCTTCGGAACGGTCGTTGGAAGTCACCGCCATGGTTCGCCAGCACGGCAGTTATCGTTTCGAATGGCTCGCCCGCCGGTTTGACGGCACCGAAGTGCCCCTCGAGATCATCGCGACGGCGCTTCCGGTGAATGGGCAGGTTCTCCACGTCGTGGTGCCCCGCGACATTTCGGAGCGCAAGCGGGCCGAAGCGGAAATCCAGACGCTAAACCAAACGCTCGAGCAGCGCGTGGCGGAGGCAACCAATGAATTGCGCGCGAGCGAGGCGCAGTTTCGCACGCTGGTCGAAAACGCGCCGGAAGCCATTGTGGTCGTTGACGGGATGACGTCCCGCTTCCAAACGGTGAATGAAAATGCCGTTCGCCTTTTCGGCCGCTCGCGAGAGGAGTTGCTGCGGTTGACTCCGGCGGATATCAGCCCTCCCTTTCAGCCGGACGGCCGCCCCTCGGACGAAGCCGCCCGCGAAAAGATTTGCGCCGCCCTCAAGGACGAGAATCCAATCTTCGAATGGCAGCACCGGCACCCCAATGGGAAACTTATCAGCACGGAGGTGCGCCTTTTGCGTCTGCCCGGTGATGGCTGCTGCCTCGTTCGAGCCAGCATTCTGGATAATACGGAGCGACGACGCCGAGAACAGCTTCAGCAGGCCACGTATCAAATCTCGGAAGCGGCGCACGACGTGCAGGATCTGCCGAGCCTTTACGAAAGAATCCATGGCATCGTCGGCGCCTTGATGACCGCGAAGAATTTTTACATTGCGCTCTACGACGAGGCTGACGACGGCACTGGCCTGATCAATTTTCCTTACTTCGTGGACGAAGTGGAAGCGGCGCCGAAGAGTTTCCCAATCGGGAGGGGCCTGACCAGCTACGTCCTGCGCACAGGCAAGCCGCTGCTCGTTGGCCCCGCGATGAACGCCCGCAAGCGAGTGGTTGACAATTGCGTCACCTTTGAGGGATTCCCGGAGATTAGCTATCTGGAAAGTGGCGCGCCCGCCGCGATTTGGCTGGGCGTCCCGCTGAGCGTGCGAGGGCGGAATTTCGGTATTATCGCGGTCCAAAACTATCATGACGGCCAGGCTTACGGTGAAGAGGAAAAGCAGCTCCTGATGTTTGTGGCCGGGCAAATCGCGGTGGCCATCGAACGGAAACGGGCCGACCAGGCGCTGCGCGAATCCGAAGAAAAATTCCGCGCCCTTTTCGAGGCGAGCAGCCAGGGAGTTATTCTCCATGACGAAGAGCGATATCTGGAAGCCAATCCCGCGACCTTGCGCATTCTTGGCTTCAACAGCATCGAGGAGCTTCTCGGCAAGCATCCTCGCGACACGTCACCTCCGTTTCAACCCGGCGGAGAGCGCTCTGACGTTCTCTCGGAGAAGTACATCTCTCAATGCATGCGCGAAGGAAGCGCGCGGTTTGACTGGGTGGCCCGTAATCCCAAAGGCCAGGAGATTCCCGTGGAAGTGATTCTGACCCGCATCCAAATGGGCGGGCGGCAGATCATCCAGGCCGTGATTAACGACATCACGGAACGAAAACGCGCCGAAGGCGAGATGTGGCGCGCTTTGGAACGCGAAAAGGAATTGAGCCATTTGAAGAGCGATTTCGTTTCAGTCGTTTCCCACGAGTTTCGCACTCCGTTGGGCATTATTCACTCTTCGGCGGAAATTCTCGGCGACTATCTCGATCAGCTCGATCCCGCCGAGCGGAAGGAACATCTACAGTCCATCACCAAAAACGCGCGGCGCATGGCGGAATTGATGGAAGGAGTGCTGGTGCTGGGGCGTTTAGACGCCGGCAAAAT
>DASYTB010000650.1:0-9454 GCA_036002705.1 Verrucomicrobiia bacterium | reverse complement strand
TAGCAATTTTCGAACCAAAGAAAGTGAGGGGCTAAACGCCTTACCGCACTAATTCTTCCTGAACAGCACAATCCGGTTCGAGTTGGTGCCTTTAGAATTGTTATCCACACCCCAACAGTTCGCCGTTTTCGTGAACTCCTGCTGGTTGATCAGCACGAAGACTGGGCTCAGCTTTGCGTCAGCGCCGCAGGTGATGACCGTTTCCTCAAGCTTAATCGCGCCACGCCGAACCTCGCCCACCTCGAACGCGATATGCCCACCGGGTTTCAAGACGCGCTGCAATTCGCGGAAAACTTTCGTCATCTCGGTCTGCCAGTCCTCCAATTTTTTTGGGACGGTGAGCTTCACGCTTTTGGGATCGATCCCCGCAAACCAGCAACGCAGCCAGTTATCGCCAGCGTAATCCACCACATCGAGAAACGGCGGCGAGGTCACCACCAGAGAAACGATGGCAGAAGGGATTGCCGACGTCTCAGAAGCTGGCGCGTTGACGAGACGACTCCGCCCGGCAAGAGTCTGAAACGTTTCTCGCGTTTCCGCCGAGAGATCGGCAAGCAAACTCCGGCTCTTCTTCAAAATCAGCTTCAGCAGATCGCGCCGCGGCGGCTCTTGCTTCCAATCGGCGTTGATCTTCTGTTGCGACTTGATCGAAACGGCCTGGTTCGGCGGCAACGTATAGACTGAAAAGAAACCGGCAGAATGTCCGGTCAGCCGATTGATCGCGACCATTCGAATCCATTCATCGATGGAATCAAGCGTGCCTTCGTCGGCGCGCCGTGCCAGGTAATTCTTTAGAATCGTTATCTCGCGCAACGTATCGACGTGATAAAAAACCAATAACTCTTCCCAGAGATCACTCGTTTTCAGCTCTGCGCTCCGTTCAAAACCAATCTTTCCGAGTCGCGAAGCCACTTCCTGCAAGGAAGGCGGATTCAGGCGCGGCTTAATTAACATTCGGCTGAGCGGATTGATATCATTGCCTGCCGGAGCGCGACCCAGCAGCGCCGCCTCGAGAAGAGTCGTCCCTCGGCCCATGAAAGGATCGTACACAACATCGTCCGGAGAAGTGAGCCGCTCGATGAAAAACCGGGGAAGCTGCGGCTTGAAACAAGCACGGTACGAAACTTCATGCAGGTTATCCGCCGCGCGTTGCCCAGCCGTCCAAAACTCGTTCACGAACGTTGGGACAGTCAGTTTCCCATCGGAACCGCGCGTCTCCAACTCGCGGCTTCGCTCGCCAAAATCAGAAAACTCACGGATTTCCGAAAGAATATCGGCATTGCGAGGGCCGGGACGGTGGAGCGGTTTAGGAACGGTCGCAAAAAGCGGCAACTCGATTTCCTTTAACATCGAATTCAATCGTCGGATGAACGGGTTCGGTCCGGCAAGAAAATTGTGCTCGCCAGGGCAACACTTGGCAACGCTGATGGAACAAGTCACGCAAAGTCGGCAAACGCATCTAAAACTGGCGAAATGTGAGGTTTTGGACCGAACTGCCGTTGGGCGTGGCGCTCAAGGAGACGCGGGGTGCCTGCTCTACCCCACACCGCCCCCGACGAGGATTTTAGATGCGTTTGCCCTGTCGAGTAATTGGTCCTCGCCTCGCCGGAGAGTCAAGTTTCGCGCCGCGAGATCCACTTTTCGGTGCGCGGTGGGATGAAAGCGCTCATTTTGTCGAGCAGGCTCTCGGGATTTGCATCCTCGAGCACCCACTCGCGGTGAAGCATGGGAACGAAACCTTCGGAAACGCCGAGATCGAATTGGCGTAAGAGAGAATCGTAGTAGCCCTCGACATTTAGAATTCCGCAGGGTTTGCGATGGAGTCCCAGTTGCGCCCAGGTGAGGACCTCGCAGAATTCTTCCAAGGTGCCGAAGCCGCCGGGCAGCGCGACAAAACCATCGGCAAGCTGGGCCATGAGGGCTTTGCGTTCGTGCATCGAATCGACGACGCGCAAATCCTGGACGCCGCGATGCGCCAGTTCGCGGGCGACGAGGGCTTGAGGGATCACTCCGATAACGTGCCCTCGCCCGCGCAGCACTGCATCAGCCACCGCGCCCATCAGCCCGATGTGACCACCGCCATAGACAAGCTCGAGGTCGCGCCCCGCGAGAACTTCGCCCATGAGCGCCGCGGCCGCGGCGTAAACTGCCCGCGCCCCACTATTCGAGCCGCAAAAGACGCAAACGCGCTTCATCAGCGCCTTGGGGCGATGGGCTGTTCTTGAGCAGGAACGCTGATGGCCAGGACCGGTTGTGTTCGGGCGCGTTGCGCAATGTGCTCTCGAATGTAGTCCTTGTCGGACGTAGTGCAGGCGGTGCCAAGAACAAGAAGCAGCGGCAGCAAAACTATTGAAATACGCACAAGACAAAACAACACGGTAGATCCGGCCTGTCAACTGCGGGCAAGCCGCAGGTGGCGGAAACGAGAACGTTTGCGGCCTTGTGATTTGCCCATCGGCATCGAGAGCCAAGGGTCTTTGCAAAGAAAACACTGACGCCGCGATTTCTTTCCACGCTCTGTCGTTTGCCCCTTGTTCGTGCGGCGCCGAATTGATAAAAGAAGAACGGCAGGTGTCCGGATCGCGCGCGAAATTGCTCGAGAGGCCGGATATGCTGTGCATGAAACGCATTTTGGTCATCGAGGATGACGCCGGGGTTCGCGAACTCATCGCGGAAACGCTCCAACTGAAGGGGTGGCAACCCGCATTGGCGGCGGATGGCGAGGAAGGAGCGCGCATGGCCCAAAGCAGCGTGCCTGATCTGATCGTCTGTGACATTCAAATGCCGAAGATGGACGGCTACGAGGTCTTGCGGAAGATTCGCAAGGATCCCACGACCGCCGCGGTGCCCTTCATCTTTCTGACCGGCCTCACCGATAAACCTTTCATGCGGCAGGCGATGGAAGAGGGGGCGGACGATTACCTCGTGAAACCGTTTACCGTCCAGGAGTTGCTGGCGGCAGTGGACGCCCGGTTTCAGAAGCAAGCGGTCGTTGAAAAATCCGCGGACCGAAGGCTAAACGAATTGCGGGAAAGCCTGACTTTTGCGCTGCCTCATGAATTGGTCACTCCGTTGAACGCAATCCTCGGATTCTCTTCGTTGATTTTGGATTCACCCGAGGTGCGGCGTGAGGAGTTGACGGAATACGCCTCACATATTCGAAGTTCCGCGCAGCGATTGCGCAAACTGGTGGAAAAATTTTTGCTCTACGCCCAGGTGGAATTAACGGCGGCGGATGCGCACCAGAAAAGGTCGCTTTCTCAGCGGACGCCGATGCCGACAGATGAAACGATTGTCGCTGCGGCGATGCGCGTGGCGCGGGAGAATCATCGGGAGGGGGATTTGGAGCAGCGGCTTGGGCGGGTCGATCACCGGATGAGCCACGCGCACCTCGAACGATTGGTCCGCGAACTGGTGGAAAACGCGTTCAAGTTTTCCGAACCGGGCGGCCGGATCGAGGTGAACAGTTCGCGCGAGAACGGCAATTTCAAGATCGAGGTGACCGATTACGGACGCGGCTTCACGCCGGAGCAGATCAAGAAGATCGATGCCAACATGCAATTTGACCGCAAGTTGCAGGAGCAGCAGGGCACTGGTTTGGGATTGGCCATCGCGCGGCGTCTGGCCGAATTGTATGGCGGCTCATTGGAGATCGAGAGCAAGCCCGGGGAGCGCACGACCGTGAGGGTCCAGGTTCCGGCATAAATCCGATTCCGGCGTTATCTTTTCCGAGGACTGATGACTTATTCGGCGGCGATAGAGTTTCTTTACGGGCTGCGGCTTTTTGGAACGAAGCTTGGATTGGAGAACACCCTTAAATTGGCGAAACTCCAGGGAAACCCTCAAGAAAACCTGCGCTTTATTCACGTGGCGGGCACGAATGGCAAAGGCTCGACTTGCGCGATGCTCGAGAGCATTTATCGAAAAGCCGGACTGCGTGTGGGCTTGTTTACTTCACCGCACCTGGTGTCGTTTACCGAAAGAATGCAGGTAAACCGGCTTTGCATGACCGAGGAGAAGGTGGCGGAATTAACGGCGAGCCTGGCCGGAGAGCTTGGCGGAACTGATGCGGCGCTGTGGCCATTCCATCCAACCTTTTTCGAGTTCGTCACGGTCATGGCGCTGAGCTATTTCGTGGAGCAACGCTGCGAACTCGTAATATGGGAGACCGGCCTTGGCGGAAGGCTGGATGCGACGAACATTGTCCGGCCGCTGGCGAGTGTGATTACCAATATTCAGTTGGACCACCAACAGTGGCTGGGCAATTCGCTGGGGGAAATCGCGACGGAGAAAGCGGGCATTATCAAACCCGGCATCCCGGTAGTTACCGGCGCGCGTGGCGAGGCGGCGCTCGGCGTGATTCAGCGGATTGCCTCCGAACGGAACTCGCCGGTGACGCTCGTCGAAGAAACTGAGTTTGAACGCAGTGCGTCCGCTGGACACTTGAGCCTGCTGGGGAAACACCAAAAAGCAAACGCGTCGGTGGCGCTGGCGACCGTCCAAGCCCTGCAAAATACTTTACCTGTCAGCCAGGAAGCGATCCGGGAAGGATTTGAAACGATCACGTGGCCCGGCCGATTGCAGCACGTAAAGATCGCGCAGACCGAGGTTTTGCTCGACGGGGCGCATAATCCGGACGGCGCAAGGACTTTGCGGGATGCCTTGGCGCAGGAATTCGCGGCGCGCGAAATCACGCTGGTTCTGGGGTTGTTCAAGGACAAAGCGTGGACGGAAATGTGCGAGATCCTTGTGCCCTCGGCCAAACGTGTTTTCCTCGTCCCTCTGGAAAGCGACCGGTCAGCGAATCCCAACGCGGTTGCGGCATTTTGCGCGGAGCGCTGGCCGTCGGTCCAGGTGAACATTATGGTTTCCGTTGCGGCCGGCTTGGACGCGGCGCTACGGGAGTCGTTCGCTGTTATTGCCGGGTCGCTGCATCTCATCGGAGAAGTGATGCAATTGCTGCGGATTATTCCGGACGCCCGCTCGGAAAGAGAGCTCAACGAATGGGATGCGGAGAAAAATCAATTGCCGTCGCCGATGAAACACCATGAGTGATTCAGTGCCAGAATCGTCGGCCCCGTTCGGGCGATATGCCTCGATTTACGCCGCGCTCTGGCGGAACTCCGTGGTCCGCGAGATGCAGTTCAAGACGAACTTCATCCTGTGGATCATCGTCGAACTGCTCTGGTTCGCGCTGCAACTGACTTTTATCAGCGTGATTTACAGCCATACCGATCACATCGGCGATTGGACAAAATGGGAGGTGGTAATTCTGATGGGGACAAGCAATTTCATTCAGCAACTTTTTACCTCGGTCTTTCTTTCGAACCTGGTGCAGCTTTCCGAACTGATTCGGACGGGGAAGCTCGATTTCATGCTGCTGCTGCCGATCAATACGCGATTTCTCATCTCGCTGCGACAAGTGGATTTGGGCGGGTTTATCAACGCGGGCTGCGCCATCGCGGTGATTTCCTACGCCGGACACCGCCTGCACCTTTCGCCAAGCGCGGCGGAGATTTCCGGATATGCGCTCATGATCCTGGCGAGTCTTTTGATTCATTATTCACTGATGCTGATCCTTTCCTCATCGAGTTTCTGGACGGTCCGCGCGCAAGGAATCGTTTGGGGATACTACAACTTGTTCAATATCGCGCGTCTGCCGGATGCCGCCTTTCGCGGGGCATTCAAAGCCTTTTTCACCTACGCGCTGCCGATGCTCCTGGTCGCCAATGTCCCGGCGAAACTTGTAACCCGAAAGCTCGCTTCTCCGGCGGAAATGCTCCTTCTTTTCGTGATGTCCGCGGTGCTCTTCGCGGTTTCGGAGTTGGTCTGGCGCTGGTCCGTGCGGCGCTACACCAGCGCCAGTTCGTGAGGCGCGTCTCTATCCGTGCAACTGTCGCCAGATGCAGATGAGCGATGGCGCAAAGTCCGCCGGCCGCTCGCGAATCCAACGGGTGACATGCTCGGGCGCGAACCAGCCTCCCGTCTCGATTTCCTCCGGGTGCAGGTCGAATGGTCCTTCGTGTTGGGTCCGATAAACCCAGACAAACTCTTCCCCTGTTTCGGCGCAGGCATCGATGCGCAGGACCCTTTCGGGCACTGCGGGCAGGCCGATGCCAAGTTCTTCTTTCACTTCACGCAAAGCGCAAGCATCGTAGCTCTCGCCGCAATCCAAATGGCCGGCCGCCGAAGAATCCCAGGTGCCGGGGAAATTGTCCTTCTTCATCGAGCGCTTCTGCAGAAACATCTCTCCTTTCGAGTTGAAGATCAGCACGTGAACGGCGCGGTGACGCAGGCCGCGCCGATGCACCTCCGCGCGCGAGAGTCGGCCGACGACCTCGTCGCGCTCATTCACCACATCGAATATCTCCTCCGCCATATCGAATTCTCGGAATATTCTGGCGAACGGGGGACAAATCGAGTTTTATTCCTGCGTTTAGAATATGACGCAAGGATTTCTCAGAACAATTCTTCTCTTTAGCGCGTGCGTGACCTTGCGCGCGGCGGAAGGACCCCCGCTGGACATGTACTGGGTGGATGTCGAAGGAGGGGCGGGGACGCTTATAGTCACGCCGGCGGGCGAGTCCATCGTCATTGATACGGGAATGCCGGGGGGACGCGACGCGAAACGGATCGCAAAAGCAGCGAAAGACGCCGGATTAAGGCAAATTGATTATTTGTTCACAACGCATCTTCACATGGATCATTTTGGGGGCGCGGCCGAATTGTCGGAAATGATCCCGATTGTGACTGTTTATGACAACGGAATTCCGGACAAGAATCCGGATAATCCCGCGGACACCGCCGGGTTCGAAAAGTCAATCCGGCCCTACCGCGAAATGAAAGTGCAGAAGCGCGTGGTAATTCATCCGGGCGATGTCATCCCGCTCAAGCAGGCGGATTCCGGCGCGAAACTGGAACTCCGCTGCATTGCCGCGATGCAGCAAACGATTCCCGGCCATCATGGGGCCGCAGGAACGGACTGCGCTAAGGCGGTCGAGAGAGCGAAAGATACCGGCGACAATGCGAATAGCATTGTGCTCCTGCTGAAATTCGGTGATTTTAAAATGTTCGATGGTGGCGATCTGACGTGGAACAACGAAGCAAAACTGGTCTGCCCGGAGAACCTCGTTGGGCACGTGGATATTTACGATGTCGATCATCACGGGCTGGACCTCAGCAATAATCCAATTCTGGTGCATTCGTTGGCGCCGACGGTAGCGATTATGAGCAACGGAACGAGCAAAGGCTGCGGGGCGGAGACTTTTCACACGTTGAAGAACACCTCTTCGATTCAGGCGATTTACCAGATTCACCGCAACCTGCGCCCGGATAGCGAGAACAATACGGAAGCCGAATACATCGCGAACCCGGAGAAAGATTGCGAGGCGAATTATATCAAAGTCTCGGTTGAACCTTCTGGAAAATCTTACACGGTGAGCATTCCCACCAAAGGCCACAGCCGAATGTTTCAAACGCGCTAAACGGTTCCGGAGTCAATAAAGTCATGTTTAAGTCTCTGAACCTCCTCTTCTCTCCGGAGAAGGAATGGCAGAAAATCGCCTTGAACCCGCCGTCGCTGGCGGTGGTGGCGTTTGGGATACTCCTGTTGATTGCCGTCACGCTTGGGGTTGAAGCCTGGGGTTTGATGAAATTCGGTGAAGGGTCCGGAGAGTTTGGACGGATGCACCTTCCGAATGAGCGCGTGCTGAAGTATGCCGTCTTTTACGGTGTCGGATCGCTCCTGGCCATTATCATCGTGTCGCGCCTGCTGAAGGACGTTGGTCACAGCTTTAATCTCCAGGCGCCTTTTCCGATCTGTTTCATCTTAATCGCGTTCGGCTATTCGCCCATTTTACTTTTCCGTTGCGCCGACGCGTTTCCGTCAATCAATACCTGGATCTGCTGGGCGATCGGCGCGGTTCTCTCCCTGCGCATTCTCTATCATGGCGTCGCGCTTTGGTTGCGTCCCGAGCAAACCAAGGGCTTTGGCATCTTCATGGTGAGCTTTCTCCTCATCGTTGTGCTCAGCGGTTTGGTCCATTTCAGCGCCATCCAGGTGCTGCACGGGCGTTTTCTCAAGGAGATTTATCCAGACCGCCCCCTGACCTCGCCACTGTCCTCAACGTCCTCAACGAATGACCGGTTAATTTTACTTATTGCGCATTTGCATCTTCCTGCTAAGCCTTAATCAGGTTCGGAAGAACTGCAGTTATGGCCCTCGACGCAAATCCCGATGATTCAAACCCGACCCGCCGCAGCTTGCTCGGCCGGCTGGGCCGCTGGGAGGATAATGAAGGCTGGCGGGAGTTCTTCAACTTGTACTGGCGCCTGGTTTATTCCGTCGCGATTAAGGCGGGCTTGAAGGACAACGAAGCCCAGGATGTCGTCCAGGATACTTTCATTCTTATTGCCAAAAAGATGAAAAACCAGCAGTTCCAGTATGATCCCGAGCGCGGATTGTTTCGGAGCTGGCTCATTCACACTGCCCAGTGGCGCATCGCCGATCAACTCCGAAAACGAAAGGGACAGGCCCCTGCGCGTGAAAACACTCGAACGGAAGGGCGCACCGCCACGATCGATCGCATCCCGGATCGTTCGGCGATGAATCTGGAACATCTGAGCGAGGAAGATTACCAGAAAAGCCTTTTCCAGATGGCGGTCGAGCGTGTGAAACGGCAGGTGAGCGCGAAGCAGTTTCAGATTTTTGATCTTTACGTGCTGAAGCAATGGCCGGTGAAAAACATCACATCCACGCTGGGCTGCAGCAGCACGGTCGTCTTCCTGGCGAAGCACCGCGTTATGCATCTAATCAAAAAGGAGGTCGAGAAACTGAAATCCGAGCGCATATGATCCCCCCGTTTCTTAATCTTCCTCTTAATCGTAATCCCTCTCCGCCAAAAACTCTTCTCTCTCCCGTTCCCGAAAAAATTCTGAAATTCTGAAAGATTGGCCAGCCTTCCACCGTATTCCTCTTGGGAATGCCGGCCGCGCAATGGCGCGGTTTAAACGTTGCCCGTTCTGAGAATCCCGCTATAAGCGGGATAGTCATTCGGGCGCAAGTGTTCTCCACTTATGTGGAAAAAGCCTTTCATCTTGCGGTGGTGGTCATTGCTGGCGGGCGTAATCGCGCTGCTCATCTTTTTTCCCTCCACGCTGAACGCCCAGGCGCCGGCGGACCAAGTGAACCGGCTCCCTGCGACGAACCTCGTCATTTTGGTGATCGAGAATAAGGTACACGTTTTGCGCGGGGGCGCGCAGGTTTGGGAGGCCGCCCGCACGAACCAAGTACTTGCTCCCGGAGATCACATTCGAACTGGTCCCCGCAGCCGCGCGGCCGTTCTTCTTTCGAACCAGACGACGGTCCGGTTGGATGAGAAATCGGAGTTTTTGATCGAGACGCCGCCCGAGGCCGCGGGCGCAAAAGCCCGGCGGCTCATTCTGAACTTCGTCG
>DASYTB010000649.1:0-6169 GCA_036002705.1 Verrucomicrobiia bacterium | reverse complement strand
GTCTCGGGATCTTTGGCCATTGATATTATTTTCTCGCCGAGTTCATTTTTTCCTTCAGCGCGCAGAAATGCTTCCGACACGCGGACCGCCGTGGCGCGAACCTTTGGGTGCGGCGAAGACAGCGCGCGCAAGATCAAATCCGCATTGATCTCACCAATCGCGTTCAACGCCCAGAGCGCGTGAATCGAAGCCGGATATTCCCCGGCAGCGGCTAGGTCCTGGAGCGGCTCGATGCTTTGAAAGTCGCGCTTCTCGACGAGAAGTTGCTGGGCTGTATCGCGCGTCCAACCGTTCCGCGAACGAAGCTGGGCCACCAGCTCGGGCCCGCTCAGCGAGTTCAGCCTGGGCGCGGCGCGGCGCTTTCTCCCGACCGGCAGCACCCGATAAATACGCCCATTGTCCACCGGCGCTTCCAAATGCCGGCTGAGGGCCTGTGCCCGCAAATAAGTCGTGAGATAGATTTTGTGCTGAATGATTCCGTGGTACATGTCCACGATATAAAGCGCGCCATCCGGGCCATTCAGCAGATTGACCGGCCGAAAACGTTCGTCCTTGGAAGCAAGAAATTCCGCGTTCCGAAAAGCATTCGTTGCGGTGACCATTCCGTCCATCTCACTCAGGAAATTACAGCGAACCAGATTCGCGGCCGGCTCGCAGACAAAGGCCGCGCCGTAAAAATTCGTCGGAAACAGTTCGCCACGATAAATGCAAGGAGCGCACGCGGCCGTGAATTGCGCGAGTGTGCCGTCCACGCGCAAAGTTCCTTTCTGATATCCACGGTTCACGCCCGGATTGACCCGGACGGGAAAAGTCGATTGATCCCTCGCTAATTGCACGTTGGCTCCGAAAGGCGCTTTGAAATTCGTGTTGCGCAATAGATAACCGCCTGCAACGAGATCCCCGCGGAATTGGTCGCTGTTGGAATTGAAGAAGAGCCGCCCATAATCGTCCTCGGTGATGCCCCATTGGCCCCGAACCTGTATTACTCCCTTTTCCCAGTAGCCGTTGATGTTCCGATAGCGGAGGGGGTGATTCGCGCTGTAAATCCAATTGTCTCGAGCCCAGAGCAAACCGTTCGCGTTGTGTTCTGGATTGGATTGATTCCCGTAATCGCTGCTTACTTCCTCTTTTTTATCCGCTTTGCCGTCTCCGTCCGTATCCTGAAAAAACCACAAGTGCGGCGGCTCCGCGACGAGCAACCCGCCGCGAACGACAGCAATAGCCCGCGGCATGAGCAAGTCATCCACGAAAACTGTGCT
This sequence comes from Verrucomicrobiia bacterium, assembly GCA_036002705.1. GTDB lineage: Bacteria > Verrucomicrobiota > Verrucomicrobiia > Limisphaerales > SXQI01 > DASVNK01. The sequence continues at coordinate 4,910 of DASYTB010000649.1, read as the reverse complement.
CTTATCCATTCGCCCATCACCGTCCGTGTCTTCGAGCACGCTCACCCGGCCATGATGCGGCCCGTCCCCGTCCCCATCGCCATCAGCGGTGCGCATGAAATCGCGCATTTCCAAGACGTAGAGGCGGCCGTCGGGGTCAAACTCGATCTCAACCGGCGCTTGAATCATCGGTTCACTCGCTACGAATTCGATCCGAAAGCCGGGCTGAAGCTGAAAACTCTTCAGCGCCTGCTCGGCCGTTAGCACGGGCGCGGGCGGCGCGTGAATCGGCGACGCCTCTTGAGTTTCGCCAGGTTTATCACCGTTTTGCGCCAAAAGGGATGGCGCCAAAGCACAAAAAAGCAGCAGCCACGAATATTTCATCTCCGATTGAGAAACCAAGATAGCAAGAGAGCCAATTCCGGCCAGAGAGTTTTTTTCGAAATCAACGCCGGTCTCACCAGAGACTCTTATCAAGGCCAGCGATGCCACCGGTCATAATAGCGGTGTCGATAATGCCAGTCTCCCCCGGGAACGATGATGACATTGGCCCCGGGACGCAATACCCAGCGGCCTGGCATCCAAACCCAAGCCGTTCCGCCCCACGCCCAGTAACCGTCGGCCCAAACGTAATCCGGGCCAGGCCGCTCCGGGACAACTTCGACTTGCGGACCGGGTTGGCCTGGCGCGGGCGCCGGGGTGTAAGCGCCACCCGGTGTTCCAACGATTACAGGCTGCTGCGCTTGTGCATTTGCTTGAAAATTAGTGATGACTTCTATTCCCGGCTGATTCCCGGGAACGGCGACCGCCACGTTCGCGCCCGGCACAGGATTAGTAATCGCGGTATTTGGGGCCGGAAACGCGGGGTTGGGCTGCTCAACAACCGCGGGCGAGGAAATAATCGCACCCGGCGGCGGAGTTGGGGGCGGAGGGGGAATTGGAAGTACCTCGGTCTGCCTGGGCGTTTCAGCGCACCCTGCTATGAGGAAAACCATGCCTGCAAGGGCCAAAATCGTCGAATTGCGAACTATCATCCACCGGAAATTTAGCCGATTCTTGCAGCTCCTTCAATTCAGCCTCCCCATGAACCCGCTGAAACATCAACTATGAGGAAATGACGCCTTAACGCCGCCACCAGCTTTTTCCCCCTCGGGCACCGACGGCGGTTGCAGCCTGTCCGCGGAGCTGGTTCACGAGCAACTGGCTGCGAGCGGCCTCGAGGGCCATGATGAATTCGTCATAGCTTTGGAAGCGTTCCGCCGGATTTTTCGCCATCGCCCGCGCCAAGGCATCGCTGCTGGGCTGCGAGATTTCGGGAACGACCTGGTTCGGCGGCGTGAGCGGAGTATGAATGTGGGCGGCGACCACCGCTTCGACCGTCGGCGCTTCGAACGGAACGCTGCCGGTGACCGCATGATAAAGCGTGCCGGCCAGGCTGTACATGTCCGAAAGGAAATCCTCGCGCTCGCGCTTCACTTTTTCCGGAGCGATGTAGTAGGGCGTGCCCCAAATCGTCGTTTCGTCGTCGTTATGGCCTTCGGCTTTGCGCGCGAGACCAAAATCGATCAATTTCGGCTCGCCTTCATCGTTGAAAAGGATGTTGCCCGGCTTGATATCCCGATGCAAAAGATTGTGCTTCAGGGCGGAAGCCAGCGCGGAGGCAACCTTGATCCCGATATCCAGAATATCGAGTTCTGGAACACGCTTCTCGCGCTCGATGCGGCTATCCAGGCTGCCCGCATCGGCCAGTTCCATCACCAGATAAAGCTGCCCCTCGTATTCATCGAAGGTATAAATGTGGATGATGTTTGTGTGATTGAGGGCGGCGGCGGCACGGGCCTCCCGATAAAAGCTTTCCAGCGCCTGAGGGTCCTCCTTCAACTCGCGCTTCATCAGCTTGACGGCCACTTCGCGTTCGAGATTCACATCGAACGAGCGATAAACCGTTCCCATGCCGCCGGAAGCGATCGGGCTGCGCAGCTCGAACTGGCGCAACTGCATCGGCATCATCAGCTCGTGCCCGCACTTGCTGCACGCGGTGGTGGCAAGAGGCGGCAGCTCCCCAGGGATGAAAATCTTTGCTCCGCAACCTCGACACGCCACCATCCTGAGCGGTTTACGACTTTCGATGGCGACAGACATTGGTTCTGTTATTTTAACATTGAGGCCGGGGGCGACAAGTTTAATGCCTGCCAAGTTGTTCCCCGCTTTGACCGCTTTGGCCACCATGAGGCCGGCGGAAAACGGCGTGACAGGATGGAGCCCAGACCACATACACCTAGAGGATACGGCATAACACGTGCCAGACAGCGAGGGAAGAAATCCTGCGCACCCATGCGGAAATGGGGCCGAACAAGCTTTCTTTGTGGTGAAAAACGCATTCTCCCAGGCACCGAAGCGTAAAATTCATCCCATTCGCGTGAATTTGATCGCGCGCTTAGGACACGTCGCAGGGTCAACTTGTCGCGCGGGAGTTAGGAACCGCCCGGCTCTCGGGAATAATTACGACGTTTCCAACTTCTGGTCCAGAAGCGAACGGATTTGCTTCAGCAGCCGGCCCACGGGCGCGGGCTTTTCGAGGAACTCAATGCCGAACGCTTCAAAATCCTTACCGGCATCCGCCGGCATGTAACCGCTGAAGACGAGAATCTTTAGTTCGGGCTTGCCTTCGAGGAATCGGAGAGCCAATTCCCGCCCATTGATTTCATCGGGCAGGATCATGTCGGTCAGGAGCAGATCGATCTTTTTTTCAGATTCGTGCCAGCGCTCCGTGGCTTGCTGGGCGGAGCCGGCCGAGTAAACCCGATAACCTTGATTCCTCAGCATGGTCGAGAGAAAGGTCCGGACCGGTTCTTCATCTTCAACAACCAGCACCGATTCGTGCCCGGAGAGAAGCGCCTGCTCATTTTCTCCAGTTGTTTCGCCGGGCGCGAAGTCTTGTGCGGGAATCAAAACCCGGAAGGTCGTGCCCTTGCCGACCTCGGATTCAACTTCGATCCAACCGGCGTGTTGCTGGACAATGCCATAAACCGTCGCGAGCCCGAGGCCCGTTCCCTCATTTTGCGCTTTGGTAGTAAAGAACGGTTCAAAAATTTGTGGCAGGACCTCCGGCGGGATTCCGGATCCGGTGTCGGCGAATTCGATGACCGCGAAACAGCCGGGCCGCGCTTGTGGATGCGAGACGAGGTCACCCGTCGCAATGACTCGCGTTGAAGTGTTCACTCGAATATTTCCGCCGCCGGGCATTGCGTCGCGCGAATTCACCGCGAAATTCAGCAACACCTGCTCCAGCATTCCCACGTCCGCGACAATCCCAATCGGGCTTTCCGTCAAACCAAAATCGAAACGGACGTTCTCCGGCAGCACTCGGCGGAGCATTTGCGAGAAATCCTTAATCACCTTGCCCAACTCGCTAACGACGGGATGGAACGGCTGCTTGCGGCTGAAAGTCAGCAGCGGGCGGGTGAGATTCGTCGCGCGCGTGACGGCACCTTCGATGGCTTTGAGACTTTCACGCACCTTGGGCGAAAGATTCTTCTGAAACGCCAGCACCTGCGCATGCCCCTGGATCACCGTCAGCATGTTGTTGAAATCATGCGCGATGGCGCCGGAAAGCCGCCCGATGGAGTCGAGTTTCTGGATTTGGCGCAGTTGGGATTCCAACTGAAGCCGGTCGGTAATGTCCCAGAGAATGCCCTGAATACCCACGATCTTCCCCGAGGAATCGTAAACGGGCGCTTTAATCCCTTGAATGAAGGCTTTCCGTTTGTTGGGCAGTTCGAAGACTTCCATCGAGTTGACCGGCTGTTTTTGCGTCAACACTCGAAAATCCTCCGCCTTGAATTTCAGCACCATCGGGCGCGGAAAAAGGTCTTCATCGCTTCGTCCGATGATTTCCTCAGTGGGGATGCCCATCAAGCGACAGAATTCGGAATTAATAAAAGTGAAGCGGCCCTCGAGGTCTTTCGAAAAGAACGCCTGGGGCAGATTCTCGATCAGCGAACGATAACGGGCCTCGGAAGTTTGAAACGAGTGGACCATTTGCTGCATGGCCGTGACTTCACGAAAGAAGGCGTAGGTCTCATCCTCCGCTCCAGCCACAACCCGCGCCTCAAAAAAGCGCTTGGTGCCCATGGAAACGTCCAGCTCAAAATTGAACTGTTCGGTTCGCCCGGAGAGGCGGGTCTTCTTCGCGGAGATTTGCAGTCGCTCGATCAGTTCGCCCGGAAAAAAGCGCGTCAGATCACGACCCGTAAGATCGTTGTACGAGAACGGCCAGGTGACGCCAGAGCCTGGATAAAAGAAAAGACATTTTCCGCCGGAATCAAAGGCAACAACAATGTCCGGAATGGCTTTAAGAAAGGCAGCCTCGCGGACTTCCATCTTGTGAAGCAAGGCGAGGAATTTTGAGGAATCATAACTCTGCTTCGCGGTCCGGTTCATCATACTGGAGTTGCGGGTCCTGGGATATAGGAAACGCCGAGGCAGGGCGGAATCTCGCATAATCCGTGTTTTAGCTATCGGAGCCTCCCCTGAGAAACTTAAGCCGTCGTGGAAGGCTGAATTTCTCAAAAACGTTGGTGAAAAGGAGTGAAAAGGGCTTGATCGCTTCTTCCTCCGCCCTGTAAATTCCGGGTTATGGACCTGACAAAACTGCTGCGCGCCGCGGTGCTGGTATCCTTGATTTCCACCGCCGCCAACGGGCGAGCGTCGTCCTCTCCGCAAAGCTCGCTGGCCCGGGCAAAACGCTCCGAAAAGAACGGCTGGACTTTTCTGCACATCGAAGGCGCTCCCCGCGAACTCGGGTTTCAGCATGGTTATCTTTTGGCCAGCGAGATCAAAGAATCCATCCGGACCACCCGGGTGTCATGGGAATACCAGTCCGGCATGGATTGGAATTGGCTCGCGAAGCGCGCCGGAGAAACATTTTC
>DASYTB010000648.1:0-5176 GCA_036002705.1 Verrucomicrobiia bacterium | reverse complement strand
CCGAGCTTACTGGCGTCGTGCAAGACAGGCCGGTTACAAAGTTGGCGCGTTCACCATAATACCCGCCGCAACAGATCAAAATAACCTCATGGTGAGAAGGTTTGCATTATACGATCTAATCAGGAGTGCGCCTGCGGAATATGATGTGTTATTTGATGTGGCCCTGCTCCCGGAACTTCAAGACCCGACGAATACGTCCTATTTCAAGCCGGACGGCGTTCACTTGACAGCTCTGGCTTCCCAGGCAATCGCGAACCTCATTAATTATACTGTTATTTTACCGGGTGTTGGAGAGAGTAAGCGAGAGTGAGGCGGGCCAAGGGCTCTTCCAATCTTCAGGTCGCCAGAAATTTAGTGCGTTTCGCCACGAAATCTTAGCGACTCGCCACCTCTTACCATAAGTAGGAGCACGAGAAATGCCGAACGGCGACAAAATTCCGGATGATCCCGGTCACACGAAATACAACTCCATCCCCGATCAATATCTTGGGCGCGCGGGCCTGAGCTACGAGATTTGGCCCTCGCAAGATCTTTCTCTCAGTTTGGGCGGCCGGGTCGAAGGTGTTCCCGCGCATGATGCGTCACCTGGATGCACAACAAGCATTCCTTGAACGTGTTGTTTCCTGTCGCCGTCTATCGAAATCACATCCAAAGCGCCGCTGAAGACGCCAACGGCACCGGCACGGGCGACGCCGCTTTTGCCGATTGGTCCATTCTCGCATCTTACACTTATCGGTTTTAAAGTTTCAGCGAACTTTCTCGAACATCTCCAATTCAGTTGCAGCGGCGTCTCGTTATAGCGGCCGCTGATTTATAATTTGCTACCAGGAACTGTCTCGCTTCCACGAGACGTCACCATCGTGAAAGCGATCCGTCCTCAAAGCTGCTCTTCAATCGGGAGCAGCCGTAGGCAGCGCACTTTCAGGCGACGCCAAAAACTGGTTTCAGGGTCATGAGTATAACGTGTCACCTCGCCGCTTTTCTGACTGACCCACGCGATTGACCCGCACTCTTTGCACTGACCCGGCCCAGGCACGAACTCCAGCCGGTAAGCATTTTCGCCGAAGCTCTTTTCCAGCGACTCGGCAAATGGCCCAGCCACTCCCGGAATGTCGATCACCAGCCCCATCTCCGTATTCAGGGAGGCCGAGCGCGGATCGAGATTAAAGGAACCAACGAATAATCTCCGCCGGTCGAAAACGAAAACCTTGGCGTGCAGCCCGGTTCCTGGCGAGCGACTGCTCTTCTCGCGCACATTGTCATGCTCGCGCGCCGCCCGGCGCACCTGGGCGGTTGGCTTCAATTCGAATAATTCCACGCCATCTCGCAACAATGCCTTCCGATACTGCGAATAACCCGCATGCACCGGCGTCACGTCGTTCGACGCAAGCGAATTCGCCAGGACCACCACTCGCGTGCCTCGCGCTCGAAGCGAACGAAAGAATTTAACGCCGCCGTCTCCCGGAACGAAGTAAGGCGAAACCACAAAGAGTTCCTGCTCCGCGCCCTCCGCGAGCTCGCGCAGTTTTGGCAACAAATGCGTTTTCGTGTCACTCCGGTCGACCGTCACCTTCTCGGGCAAATCGTAAATCAACCGGGTTCGTCCCCACATGAATCCGGGTTCACGACGGCGGATCGCCACGCCCAGCGAATTTTCAGCGAGCCCCTTGAAGTCGTCCGAAGCGGAGATCTCCTTCGCGGTCTTCATCAACATCTCGCGCGCCTCCACCAACTGCTCCTGAGAAAGCTTTGTTCTGTCCAGGGCTCGAATGGGTATTGTTCGAGACCCAAACCAGTAAAGGTCGAACATCGCGCTCACCTCAGCCCCCGCGGGTCCCGCCGCGATAACGTCCAGGTCTGCATAGTGCGCCTCCTGCTCGCCGGAGGCAAAATAGTGGTCCCCGATATTTCGCCCGCCCACAATGCTCACCAGCTTATCCGCCGTGAACGACTTGTTATGCATCCGGCGGTTCACCCTCTGAAAATCCGACAGGGAGCTCGCCAGCCGAAAGAGGCGGTTCGCCACAGGATTGAAAAGCCGCACTTCGATATTCGTGTGGCTGTCCAACGCGAGCAGAAGGTCATCGGAAGTCGAGCCGCCAACGTCGTCGAGCAACAGGCGGACCTTCACGCCGCGATCCGCCGCTTCCACCAGGTGTTCGGCCAGCAACCGTCCTGCTCCATCCGTCTTCCAAATATAATACTGCACATCCAGAGAACGCTCCGCCGTGTCCGCCACCGCCAGGCGCGCCGACAACGCGTCCAACCCGTACGGGATTAACTGCACGCCCGACAATCCCTCGTGCTCGGCCATCGGCCCGGCCAGCGCACGGGCCCATGCCGTCCGCGAAGTATCCAAATGCGGCCGTTCATTCCAATCGGCTTCCGGCTTTGGCAGCGACGCGCAACCGCTCACAAACGCAGCGATGCAAAGCGAGCCGATCAACTGTAGGAAGCACCCGCGCTCTCTCGTGGCGACGCACGGTGCGTTAGTTAGAAAGGAGGTGATTGGGCTCATCTGCAGATCACCATTTGATCCTGAAAATACGCGAGGGGAATGTAACCTCGTAAAACTACGGGTTGCTCATTGGCCCGCCGAACCCGGCCTTCCTCCCACGTGCGAACCTGATTCTGCGAACCTCCGCAGCTTCCCAGAACTCGCCCGCGGAGACGTCCGGACCGATAAAGCCATCCTGTTCGCCGCCAGCATCGACTTCACCAATGATGAAGCGTGGACTTCTGGCCTCTCTATAACGAGTACGAACTGGACTGAGCAAGTGGTAAGATCGCTGCTTGGTCCTCATCCGTGATTACTTCGACCAGGAGAAACACTCACCGACGAGACCGCGCGCAAGCTCGCCCATGGCGTCTTTGATACAGAAGACGAGCACACGGCGCTCTGACGAGACGCCGTTACGCGCTCAGGATTAACGCTGGATGCGCGCGCTGCCGCCTTGCATGACGTGCATGACTTCTTCGAGGGTGACTTGGGAGGTGTCGCCGCGGGTGGTTTGGAGCAGTGCGCCGTGGGCCGCACCGAAGTTGACGATTTCCTGGGGATTCATGCCGGCGAGGAAACCGTAGGCGATGCCGCTGGAGAAGCCGTCACCGCCGCCGACGCGATCTTCGATTTCGAGGTCTCTAAATGGGCGGGCCTCGTAGAACTTACCTTTGTACCAGAGAATGCCTCCCCAGTTATTGATGAGGCCGCTCTTTACTTCGCGCAGAGTGGTGCAAACGGCTTTGATATGCGGGTACGCTTTGACGACACGCTCGACCATGCCTTTGTAGGCTTCGATGGGAAGCTCGCGGAGATTTGCGTCGGCTCCTTCGACTTCGAAGCCGAGGACTTTTTGAAAATCCTCTTCGTTACCGATGAGGACTTGAACATGGTTGATGATGTTCTTCGTGCAGGCGATCGCCTTTTCGCTGCTCCAGAGCTTGCCGCGGAAATTGAGGTCGTAGCTGGTGATCGTTCCGGATTCGTTGGCGGCTTTCAGCGCCGTCGTGACCGTTGTGGCAGCGGTTTCGGACAGCGCGGTAAAGATACCGCCGGTGTGCAACCAGCGCGCCCCCTGCTCTCGGAAAAGATTCTTCCAATCGACATCTTCGGGCTTCATCTGGCTGGCGGAGGAGTGGCCACGATCATACGTCGTGACGCTCGCGCGCACGCCCGTTCCAACTTCCGTGAAATTGAGCCCGACCCGACTTTTGCGACCGACGCCGTCGTATTTCTCCATCACAACGTTGCCGACGCACAGGCCGACAGCCCGCGCGTGGTTCAGGATGATTCGGGCGACATAGTTTTCCGGCAGTTTGCTGACGAAGCCGGCGCGCAAACCGAGCCGGGCGCAGGCATAAGCGACGTTGAATTCGCCGCCGCCCACATCGACCTCCAGCACCTTCGCAAATTCGATCCGGCCATGGCCGGGAGGCGAAAGGCGTACCATGCATTCACCTAAAGCGAGGAGATCATATTTCGATTTGGCGGCGTCGCGTAACTGGAGAGCCATAAGATTGAGAGATCAGAGTGAGCCGCGCCGCGCGGTTTTAGCAATCGCCAAAGACTTTTTCACAGTTTCCAACAGCTCTTCGGCCATGCGGCCATCTTCTTCGGAAGCGAGATCGCGATATTTCCCGAGGGTCCGCACCGCCGCGTCAGGATCATTGTTGATGGACTGGACGAGCGCGAGATTGAAATAAGCATTCGCGAAATCGCGGTCCACTTCGACGGCCATCTCGAAATGGATTTGGGCGAGGCGGAAATCGTTCAATTCAAAATAGAGGTTCCCAAGGTTGTAATGCGCTTCGGAATGACGCGGGTCGTGTTTCAGGCAGGTCGTAAAACAATCGAAGGCCCTGGTGGCATTGCCTTTTTGGGACTCGATGATGCCGAGATTGCAAAAGGAGTCGGCCACGCAGTCCTGCTCGTTAATGGCTTCGGCGTAGAGTTCAGCCGCGCATGTGTCACCGCGTTCATCGGAGAGCAAGGCCCGTTCAAAAGGACTAAGGCCGTGATTAACAAACTCGAGAATCCGGGCATTGGAAGGGGGAAACAGGTCCAATTGATTCGGATTTTCCGCAGGCTTGCAGCGTCGTTTGACGCGCCTATAACCAAGCCTCGAAGCCTGAACAGGAAGTTTGACGATCTCTCCCATCGAATGCCGCGAAAACGAGCGCTGAGCCTTTAACCAACCAGGCCAACTAGGCGGCCTTTTGCTTTTTCTGTTTGGCGGGTTTGGTTTCGGGCATCGGAACCACTGCCGGGGCTTCCTTCTTCTCGCCTTTGGCGCGTTCCATGGGCTTCTTTTTCGCCTTGGTGGCTTCGATGCTTTGTTTCAAGGCGGTCATGATATCAATCACCGGTTTCTCCTCTTCGGGAGCGACGATCACTTCTCTTCCGGCAATCTTTGCCTCGATCAGTTCGCGGAGCGCATCGCGGTAACGATCTGTAAGATCAACCTCTTTCAGGCTCGAGGCCATGGTTTCGACCAGGCTAATGGAGAGCTTCAGCTCATCCTTGTTGACCTCTTTCTTTTCGAGTTGAGGAACGTCCTCCATTTTACGCAGTTCAGCCGGGTTGCGCAGTTTATAGAGGACCAGGCCGCCGTCCAGGGAGGCAATCATCACGGCTTCTTCGCGATCCCGCAGCACAACTTTGCCGATACCGACTTTG
>DASYTB010000647.1:0-9065 GCA_036002705.1 Verrucomicrobiia bacterium | reverse complement strand
GTCGAGCGCGCCCTTGCTGGACAGCGCATTGACCACGTTCCGGTAATCGAGGGGATCACCCGATCCTATCTCATATTTGAAACGGTTCCCCTCGGCTTTCCATACGATTTCTGCCTGTTCCCCCTGTGCATTCCGAACGATGAAACGATTAGTCTCCAGCGGATTCCGGGCGGTTACCAGATCCACGCCTTCGAGCTGCGACAACACTTGCACAAGGTTGCTCGTTTCACCCGGCAGATTGTGCATTTCCGCCCAGGACTCGATTCCAGCTGTCGGAAGAACGACATCCTTCGGACCCGCAATGATCTTCGCCACGCGGTAGCCGTGCTTTTTCAGGAAACGTCGGATCCCAATCCGCTTTCCGCCCCCCGCGCGGTCATTTCCGTGATCCGACAGGATCAGAACCTGAAGCTCTCTTCCCTCGCGCGCCCGGTAAGTGGCGCGCAGCTTCGCGAGTTTTTCGTCCAGCAGGCAAAGCATGGAACCGACATCGCCCCAGGAATGCTGAGCGATGTCGGTTCCATTAATCAAGGCGTAGTAGTAGTGGGTTGCCTCACCGCCCGATTGAAGGAAAGCTTCAATCACCTGGTTCAGCTCATACTTGAACGTCCTCATCGGCGCGCTGTAACTCATCGTGCGGCGGAACTTGCCCTCCAGGTGCCAATTCATCTGCCTTTCGTAATCCAGCAAACCTGTGACACCGTTGAATGTAACTTCCGAAGCCAGGTTCGCGCTAAAATAAGTTCGCTGATAACCGGGAGTCGGATCATTGCCCATGATATCCGTCCATGCGATATCGCTGATGGACGGAAATGTTGAGATCAGCCGACTGGCGGGAAAGTAACCGTGCTGAAAAGCTTGCCGCGGAATCGCCTTGGCTCCTTTGGCAGTACATTCCACGCCTTCCTGCAAATCCCGGACCACTTGATACGGAACGCCGTCCAGCAACAGCACCAACCGCGACGGAAGCGCAGCGCTACTTGTCCCCGTCAGGGCCAGGCTTGCCGCCAGAAATATTGTGACCGCCGTCATTTCCTTTTCCAAGCGCGATATCACTGGACGCCGACCTTCGCCTGGACACACCGACACACCGACACACCGACACACCGACCACCGACACACCGACACACCGACACACCGACCACCGACCACCGACCACCGACCACCGACCACCGACCACCGACGCTAAGTATAAGTTCAGACCTGTCAAGCCCCGCACTCACGCTGCGTGCCTGCCCAAGTGCCCGGATTATGCTCCCTCTTTCCGAGGCACGCGCAATTCCAAATGCAGGTCGCGGAGCTGCTTTGGTTCGACCGGCGCGGGGGATTCGGTCATGAGATCCGTAGCTTTGGCGGTTTTGGGGAAGGCAATGACGTCCCGGATGCTCGGGGTACCGCAGAGAATGGCAATGAGGCGGTCGAAGCCGAGGGCGATGCCGCCGTGGGGGGGCGCGCCGTAGCGAAAGGCTTCGAGCATGTAGCCGAAGCGGGCTTGCACCATGTCCGGCGGAATCTGGAGGATTTCCTCGAAGATCGTTTTCTGCACGCCGGGCTGATGGATCCGGATGGAGCCGCCGCCGAGCTCGGTGCCGTTCACGACGATGTCGTAGTGCTGTCCGCGGACTTTTTTCGGATCGGTTTTGAGCAGCGGAATATCTTCAGTGACGGGCGCGGTGAAGGGATGATGGCTCGAGTACCAGCGGTTTTGTTCCTTGTCGAAGCTGAGCAACGGGAAATCTATGACCCAAAGAAAATTGAATTGGTCCGGCGGGACCGTCAGTTTGCCTTTGGTTTTCAAAACATCGGCGCAATAGAGGCGGATGCGGCCGAGAATTTCGCAGGCGTTGAGCCATTGATCGGCGGCGAAGAGAATAAGATCGCCTTCCTGGATTCCAAGTTTTTGCGTCAGGGCCTGTTTCTCGGCTTCAGAAAAGAATTTTACGATGGGCGATTTCCATTCACCGTTTTCGACTTTAATAAAGGCCAGACCTTTCGCGCCAAAGCTCTTCGCGTAATCGGTCATGGTTTCGATCTGGCCTTGCGTGGCGTCGGCCATGCCTTTGGCATTGAGCGCTTTGACGACGCCGCAATTGGCGATCGCGCCGCTGAACACTTTGAACGAACTGGCGCGGAATTCCTCGGTGAAATCGACCAACTCCATTGCGAACCGCGCGTCCGGTTTGTCGATGCCATAGCGGTTCAGGGCTTCATGGAAAGACATGCGCTTGAACGGCGTAGGAATGTCGATGTTGAGGGCGGTTTTCCAGACGCGTTTGAGCAAGCCTTCGATGAGGTTGTAAATGTCCTCCCGTTCAATGAAGGACATTTCCAGGTCGACTTGCGTGAATTCGAGCTGGCGGTCGGCGCGCTGATCTTCATCGCGAAAACAGCGCGCGAGCTGAAAATAACGTTCAACGCCAGCCACCATCAGAATCTGCTTGAACTGCTGAGGGGATTGCGGAAGCGCGTAGAACGCGCCTGGATGCACGCGGCTGGGTACGAGGAATTCGCGCGCGCCTTCGGGAGTGCTTTTGAAAAGAATCGGCGTTTCGACTTCCAGAAAGCCTTGCTCATCGAAATAAACGCGCGTCGCGGTGGCAACCTTGCTTCTGACCCGAAGGTTGCGCGCCATTTCGGGACGGCGCAGGTCGAGATAGCGGTATTTGAGGCGCAGCTCCTCGTTCACCTTGCTCGAAACTTCGGGATCATCGACCGGGAACGGCAGCACATCCGCCTGGTTCAGGACCTCCAACGATTGCGCCATGATCTCGACTTCGCCGGTGGCGATTTTCGAATTATTTGTGCCTTCTGGACGGCGGCGAACTTTGCCGGTCACGGAGATTACGGATTCACTCTTCAGACTGGAAGCGCGTTCAAAAATGTCATTCGAGAGGTCGGAAGGATCGAAAACGGTTTGGGTGCGGCCTTCACGGTCGCGAATATCGATGAAAATGAGTCCGCCAAGGTCGCGGCGCGAATGAACCCAGCCGGCCAGAGTCACGGTTTGACCGATATGCTCCGGGCGCAGTTCGTTGCAATGATGCGTTCTCTTCATTTCAAATTTCGGGTGACGTGAAAAACCCCAAAAGGAACGGGATGTTTAATCCAAATCTGGCCGAATTCAATCGGAAATAGGGCAGGGCAAGACGGAGCCAGCGGAGCTGACCGGGGTTGAGGTAGAGGCGAATGGCGCAGTTTCATGGCTATTTTGCCGCACTGAGAAAGAAGCGATCGTGGCTTTTCACCTCGGCGCCGACATTTTCGACTCGCTTGACGAGCCACGACGTTATGAAGGGATTAATATTCGTGACAGCTTGAGGGAACTCCCGCACGCCGCCGGGGCCGCGGCTCTGCATCTCCTTTTTCATCCCGGCGTGGGCGACGATGACGTTGCCGTCATCGAGCACATAATGGCGATCGTCGATAAGTCAGCAAACGGTGGGCTCCCGGCGGCGAGGCGCTGTCGAGCTGGAGGCGAAGGCTGTTCTGGCAGAGGCCTTTCTTGGTGATAATGAAAGGATCGGGTTATAAGCCAGTTCGGCCTCTCGATCCCTTGGCTTACCGGCTATCGCACTGCTGAAGACATCGCCGAGAGCGACGCTCAGGAATGACGATGCGACGTACGGTCGGTCATTAAAATAATCCTCTGCCCGGTCACGCCGGTTGCGCACCAATCCAACCGGATCTACCTCAAGCAGAAGCGCCCCCAATACAAAGCTGTTCGCTTCAGGGTAAAACACATGCGCCCGGCCAAAACTCCGTTCAAAAACGTGAGTCCTGCCCGGATGCTTCCGCAGCAAATGCCGCGAATCCGTAGCTGACAGGTGCGTCGTCGTAATCGTCAGCAACATCCGAAACAGAAAAGCTATTGGTCTTGGGCAGAGAACGCAACTTGATCGGTTTTAATCGTCCCGCTCCGCGCGATTTGCGATTTGATTTTTGCCATTCAACTCCCGATAACGAAGCGATGGCGGAATATGGTGAGCGGGAACAAACGCGAACGGCTCTTCGCGAAGTATTCGGTGGATAAGCAAATCACGATTCGCAACCAGCGGATCGCGTCCGACACTGGCGAGCCTCCCAGGGGATGATTTTTACTCAGCAGCTTGGACAGAAAGAACGACCCTACGGTTGGGAAGATCTGATCGTGCTCGGGGGCCTTTTTGCGGCAATTTATGGAATCGTCATGCTCGCTCGTGAATGGACGGGCGCGCTCCGTCCCGTCGCCGAAATTCATTCCGAAATTCAATATCTACCCCTTTACGCCTTCTATAGCCTTTCGCGAGGCGTGATCGCCTACGGCGTATCGTTCCTCTTCACGATGTTCTATGGCTACGTCATGGCGCGGGTGCGCGACGCCGAACGCATCATGCTGCCCGTGCTGGATATCCTGCAGAGCATCCCGGTGCTGGGATTTCTGCCGGGCTTCGTTCTCGGCCTGGTTCATTTGTTCCCGCACTGGAATATCGGGTTGGAAATTGCGTCCGTCCTGATGATTTTCACCGGCCAAGTCTGGAACATGACTTTTTCCTTTTACTCCTCGCTCAAATCCGTCCCGCCGGACCTCCTGGCCGTCAGCCAACTGGCCAAAATGTCCTGGTGGCAAAGATTTCTGCGCGTGGACCTGTCCTACGCCGCGACTGGCCTGGTGTGGAACAGCATGATGTCCATGGCGGGCGGCTGGTTCTTTCTCACCGTGAGTGAAGCCTTCGTCCTTGGGGAACACGACTTCCGACTCCCGGGGCTCGGTTCCTACATGAGCGTGGCCATCGAGCAAGGTGACACGAAGGCGCAAATCCTCGGCGTCGTGGCGATGTTAAGCATGATCGTGATCGTGGACCAGTTGGTCTGGCGCCCGATTGTCGCCTGGTCGCAGAAGTTCACGGAGGAAGAGAATTCCGCCGCTGCGCGTTCCTGGTTGTGGGAGAGAATTCGGCGCAGCAGAGTATGGGGGTTGATCTCGCAATCTGCCGGGCAGATCTGGCGCTCCCCAACACAAACAGCCCCAAGAAAATCCATCCTTGCTCCCAGGGGGCTTCCGGGCCCGTGGGGCCGGCGTGCAATGACACTTCTGCTCGGGCTGGGAGTCCTCTGGGGTGTTTCAAAATACATTCACACGCTCACGACCTTGCACAGCCATGACTGGATAGACCTGGTGATCAGTACTCTCACCACCTTTCTCCGGGTGATGATCGCAGTCGCTCTTGCTTCCCTTTGGACAATTCCTATTGGGGTTTTGATCGGGCGCAACCCGCAGGCGGCGCGTGCCTGTCAGCCGATCATCCAAATGGCCGCGAGTTTCCCCGCGCCGATGATCTTCCCCGCCGTCGTAGGAGGAATGCTCGCCCTCGGCATCGGCTTAAACGTGAGTTCGGTCCTCTTGCTGCTCCTTGGAACACAATGGTATGTTTTGTTCAACGTGATCGCCGGCGCGAGCGCTTTACCGCGGGACCTCTGGGAATTCAGCCGCCTGGCGCGATTTAGTCTGACACACCGGTGGCGCACCTTAATTCTGCCCGGTATTTTCCCGCACCTGCTCACCGGCTGGATCACGGCGACCGGCGGTGCCTGGAATGCCAGCATCGTAGCCGAATATATGAAGTATCGCGGGCAAACGCTCAGCACCGTCGGACTCGGCTCGTCCATCAGCATTGCCACGGAAAAGGGAGATTTTCACATCCTCGCCGCCGCCGTCGGCATCATGGCGCTGACGGTGGTGAGCTTTAACCGATTTGTCTGGCGGCCATTAAGCCACCGCGCCCAGACTCGTTATGCCCTGCAGTAACTATGGGAACACCGCTTCTCCAGGTCCGAAATCTTTTTCATCATTTCGCGGTCGGCCGCGGAACGATCGAGATTCTCCACGACGTTAATCTCGAAGTGAATGAGCACGAAGTGGTCGCGATTCTCGGACCATCCGGCTGCGGAAAATCAACCCTCTTGCGCGTGATCATTGGTCTCGAGACTCCAAGCTCGGGCCAGATTCTTTATAAAGGCCACGAGCAGCACGGGCTGAACTCTTGCGCCGCGCTGGTCTTTCAAAGCTTCGCGCTATTTCCCTGGCTGACCGTTCAGCAGAATATCGCCACCTGCATCGCGAACCTTCCGCTGGACCCGGCCGAAATCGAAAAACGGATCAAGCATGTCATCGACCTCGTGGGCCTGGAAGGGTTCGAAGAAGCCTACCCCAAGGAACTCTCGGGCGGAATGAAACAGCGAGTTGGTTTCGCGCGCGCTCTCGCGGTCGAACCGGAACTGCTCTGCATGGATGAACCTTTCAGCGCGCTTGATGTTCTCACCGGAGAAACGCTGCGCAACGAGGCCATCGATCTCTACATGAGCAAGACTTCACCCGTGAACACCATCCTGATCGTCACGCACAGCATCAGCGAAGCCGTCTTTATGGCCACGCGCATCGTCGTTATGGGCGCGCATCCCGGAACCATTCGCGCCATCGTGGAAAATAAGCTTCCTTATCCGCGCGACGAGCATCACCCGGAATTCATCAAGCTCAGCCAGCGCCTGCACGCCCTCGTTACGCAAACCATGATGCCGCCGGCGTTGGAGGTGCCCGAGCCTGCTCCCGGCGAGGCGGTCAGGCGCCTGGTCCCGCAAGCCATTCCCACCGTCTCGCTCCTTCCCACCATCGGCTTGCTTGAAGTGCTCGAAAATGAAGGCGACATGGATTTGGCCACTTTGACCCGTTATGTCAACGCCGAGTTCACGCAATTGCTCCTGGTCATCCAGGCCGCCGAGATGCTGGGGTGGGTGACGACGCCCGGACAGCGCGTGGTGATGACGGAAGAGGGACGGCGGTTTCTCGCCGCCGACGTCAACCAGCGCAAGCAACTGCTCAATCGCAAGCTCCGCGAGCTGTTCGTTTTTGATCTTGTGCTGCAGATTCTGGATCATTCCGAGACAGGCGAAGTCGAGGAGGAAGTCGTTTTGAGCCAGCTTGCCATTCACTTCCCCCTCGAACGCCCGGCGCGCATGATGCGAACCGTCGTGGCCTGGGCCCGTTACGCCGAATTGTTCAAGTTCAGCAGCAGCCGCAAAATGATCTACAGGCAGGACGCAGTCGCGGCCGAGCGCAAGACCGCGACGGTCTGAGTTTTTACGGTGTCCGCACCCTGAAGTACTGTTCTGTGGCATTCAACGGTGAGGATATCGAGACGGTCCGATCCGTCGTGCCGCTGGGAACGTTCGTTACCGTCGTCCAACTTGCCGGCAAGCTCAGCGAATTCCGCGACTCGAGCGCGTAGCCTTGTCCAGATTTGGCCTGAAAACTGATCGTAAAATCAGCTCCCCCGGTTTGAATCGCCGACAAGAGGATTTCGTCGGTGACGATTTTGTAAATTTCGCCGTCGGCATAATCGCAGATGTAGATCTCGCCGGCCGCGTCCTCTCCAAAGGAGCTCGGCTGGCCAATTTGATTCGATGGGTCAAGCTGGGCTGTGATCTCTTCGGCTGGAACCGCGTTGGTTCCGTTCGGTGTCAACATCCAAAAGCGCGCCCTGTTATAATCGCCAAAAACATATTTCCCCTGGAGAGAAGGAATCGCGCTGCCTCGATAAACATATCCGCCAATCACACAAAGCCCGACCGAGTGGCTGTAATCATAAACAGGATTTACGGCTGCCGTGACGGTTTTTTCAGCGGGATAGCTGGCATTTTGAATCAAACCTTCGCGGACTCGCCAGCCGAAGTTCCAGCCGCCAATTCCAGCGGGAAGGAAGTCGACTTCCTCGCGCGTGTCCTGCCCCACATCACCGATCCAGATGTCACCCGTCGCGCGGTCAAAGCTGCAGCGCCACGGATTGCGCAAGCCAAAGGCCCAGATCTCCTGTTTGTAGGCCGAATTACCCACGAAAGGGTTATCCGAGGGAATGGCGTACGGGTCGCCATGATCCACATCGATCCGGTGAAGCTTGCCGAGATACGTGTTGCGGCCCTGGCCATTTCCCGGCGTGCCGTGCTGGTCATTGGCCCCGCCGCCGTCCCCTTGCGAAAAATAGAGATAGCCATCCGGCCCGAAGGCCATCCAACCGCCGTTATGATTCGCCTCAGGCTGATCGAAACTCAGCAGGAGCTTGCGGCTGGACGCATCCGCCAGGTCGGAAGTCGCCGGATCGCCCGCCGCCTGGAAGCGAGAGATTTCTGTGTGTCCCGCCGTTCCGCCCTTCGCCACCTGGTTGATATAAAAAAATCCGTTGCTCCGGTAATTCGGATGAAAGGCGAGCCCGAGCAAGCCTTGTTCGCTGCCGCTCAGGAGGTTCGTCACCGTTAAGAAGGGCGCCCCCTTCAAGGCGCGCGAAGCCAGATCAATAATCCGAATTTTGCCCGTCCACTGCTCCAACGCAAACAGGCGGTTCGTATCGCCGGGCGCCGCGACGACAAATACAGGCTTGGAAAGTCCTTTCACGACCAACTCACTTTTTAAGTTTGCGCCGTGTGTGCTAACCAAAAAGGGAACGAGGTTGCCGAGAAGAAAAAGGCGCACTCCTTGGATGCGATTCATGACGTAAAGCTCCTTCTCTGGCGGTTTTTGTCAATCGCGCCGAAACGCAAGGTTCCCCGAACGAGCTCCGTTCAGAAATTCTCCGTTGCTTGACCTTGTTGAACTCCGAGCTTTATTGAGAGCGCGCACGATAGAATTGCGCGTCTCCCGAAATCGTGACGGGGACCCGGACTTTTCCCCCGGTCTCGGCCAGCTGTTGAAGGTTGCTCCATGTCGCCGTCGGAACTGTGCCCGTATGTTCAATCAGATAGGTTGTCCCCAAGACCGAATTAAAACTAATCAGTAGTTCGATCGCGCTCTCGCGCACGACATTGACCTGAATACCGCTTGGCGTTTGCGGAAATTCCATCACAAGCACTTCCGAGGCAGACGAAGCGCACCTTTCCGGATGGCAGCGAGATGAAATCCAGCGGCGGGGTGCTCAGAGTGCCGATTGAGACCGATGACGTTTGTTTCAAATCACCCGCTTCCAGGCGACGGACTTCCCAAAGGCCATTCGTCCGTGTCAAAACATTCACGGCACCCAGCGGCGTCCGGGCGGACATAC
>DASYTB010000646.1:0-4594 GCA_036002705.1 Verrucomicrobiia bacterium | reverse complement strand
ATTTCTAAAATCCTTTTTTTAATTGCTGAAACAATATGCAGTTGCCAGATAACCAGAGCCTTTCAGCAGGATTACAGTTTTGTAATTCAGACAGTGGAGTGCGGGTAACGGCCGAAAACGAAATATGGCGAAATAGCGGTGCGGCCGAAGCAGGAAGCGCGGCTCGAATTTTCGCGATAGATGTGCGGGAAAGGGAGGACCGACACGGCGAGTGAGCGAAAGGGCCGGCGCGAGAAGCATTTTCGTGAAAATAAACGTTGATTCCGAAATTTTTCATTTTCGGCGGGAACGTTGGAGGGGTTGAGGTTGAGAAGTTAGAAAAAATCCGGGGCCGGGGATTAACGTTTTTAACGTTTTTTCGTCGGAATAACGTTTTTAATGTTGACGTGTATCCTGGAACAGGAGAGAGCCCGAAGGGAACGGAGAACGGACGATTTGTCCCGCACTCGCGGGATGAACTTCAGACAAGCTTTTTTCTAGCGTCTTACTTACGCAGATGGCCGTGGCGGGCAAGGAATTTTTGTGTCTGTTGAGTAAACCAGTAAACCGCCTATTTAGCTTGCAAACTTTTTCGGTTTTTGCTACAAAGCGCGGCACTGGGCAAAAAAATATGGACGGCAAGAAGCATGAAAAAGTTGTTCTTCCCTATTCTTCTTGGCGGAGGACTCGTTGCAGCTCACGGCCAGGGATCGGTCACCTTTGTCAATCGGACTTCAGCAGGCGATGCAAAGATTTCACGGCCCGATGGAACGGGCGCGGGAGACGGAATCAGCGCGCAATTGTTCCTCGTGAACGCCAATGGCTCGTTAACGCCCGTTTCTCCAGCGGAGCCGTTCCGATTGAGCCCGGAGCTCGCAAGGTATTTCTTCCTGCCCATCGATCTATCCATTACGGGTGTTCCCGCCGGGTCTGCGGCAACATTTCGCATTCGCGCGTGGGAGGGGTCTGATTACGAGAGCTCGCGGCTTCGAGGCGAATCAAATGATGTCTTTGTCCAGAAGCTCGGGGGCACACCGCCGGGCGACACCCCTCCCATCCCCACGCCGGACCTCTCGGGCTTGCAAGGTTTCACGCTCGTCGAGCGGCCTCAAGTGGCGCTCTCATTCGGAGCTTCGGCTGGAACTCTCCAATTCGCGGTGAATACCGAATACGCGCTTGCCGCGACGTCCGCAGTGGTTGAACGTTCGGCTGATTTAATCACCTGGGAACCTGTAGGCACGGCTCCGGTGGTTAATGGAGTGGTTCAATTAACCGATCCAGCACTGACCGCGACTGCAGCCGCTCAAAGCTATTTTCGAGTGCGATTCGAATAAGCTCTCTGGATCGCGCCGCCCGAAATTGATTTACTGGCCGCTGGTAATTTTTGTTGAACCCTCCCGCTCGCCTGTCACAAATGGCGCAGTGCGAATCGGTCTTTATGGCGGATCGTTTGATCCGGTGCATTTGGGGCATCTCCTCGTGGCGCAGGCCGCCCTCGAGGAGGTAAAGCTCGAGCGCGTGGTTTTCATTCCGGCGGCGCAATCGCCCTTTAAGCCAGAGCGAAAGCTTTCACCGGACGCGCTTCGCGCGCGCATGCTTAGACTGGCACTCGCCGGAAGAAGCGATTGCGAGCTCGATCTACAGGAACTCGTGCGAGGAGGGGTCTCCTACACGATCGATACAGTGCGAGCTTACCGTCAGCGCTTTCCGGGGGCTGAGCTTTTATACCTGATCGGCGCGGACCACGTGACGCTGCTTCCGAAGTGGCGCGATGCGACGGAGCTGGCTGCCTCCCTCGAATTCATCGTCATTCCGAGGCCCGGACAGTCAGAGGTTTCTTTTCCAGGCGGGTTCCACGGCCGGTATCTGGCCGGTTTTCCGCTGGGTGTTTCTTCTTCCCAAATTCGTGAGCGCGTGCGGGTGGGAAAGCCAGTGGACCTTCTCACCGGCTCGGCGGTGGCGGAGGCCATTCGACAGAACGGGCTTTATCTTTCCTGAATTTCAGGCAACTTTATTGACGAGATAAAAAATAAAGAATGGACTCCAGAAAATTGGCTTTGCTCTGCCGCGAGCTGGCAGACAATAAAAAGGCTGAAGACATCGTCATCCTCGACCTCCGCAAACTCTCCAGCATTACCGATTACTTCGTTATTTGCACCGGCTCCAGCGAGCCTCATCTGCGGGCTATCGTGGATGAAATCCAGGAGCATCTCGAACAAGACCAGCAGCTTTCAGCGCGCGGCACGGACGGGTCGGTCAACACTTCGTGGGTTGTCCTCGACTACTTTGACGTGATCGTCCATGTCATGCGGAAGGACGTGCGGGAACTGTACAATCTGGAAGACCTCTGGGGTGATGCGCCCAGGGTGCGGGCTCCGCGCAAAAGGACGGCGGTTCTGGCGTAGGGTTCCACGAGCGCAACCGTTTTCCCTAAGGCTCGCTCAGGTTCGTCTGAGGCCAAAATCAGGGGGAAAACGGGAAGGGCAGGTCTTGAGAAGCACCTCTATCCCGGTATGATGTAAAGCGAACGGTCTTATAGAGGGACGTGCTGAAGAGAGAGACGACCAGATGAAGAGCGATGGAGTGATCTTCCTTTTAGAGAACAGCACTGATTACTTGTTTCTTCTCGAACAGGCCTTTCGCAAGGCCCAAGTCTTAAATCCGTTGCGCGTCGCGCGTTATGGCAACGAGGCGATCCTTTACCTGAAGGGCGTGGGAATATACGGCGACCGCGTTCACTATCCTCTCCCTCAATTGGTCGTGCTCGATTTAGCAATTCCCGACGGCAGCGGCCTCGCGGTGCTGGGCTGGATTCGCCGGCAACCCGAGTTCAATGCCGTTCCCATTATCATTTTGATCCATTCGACCCAAAACAGGTTTTTGCAGGACGCTTTCGACAAGGGCGCGAATGCCTGTTATGTGAAGCGAGAGGACTTTGAAGGCCTGTCGCGCATGATCAAAACCATTGAGCTCACGGGCGATCAAGTCTTCAAACGTCAAACCGACGGGAGATTTTCCCTGGCCAACAATCGTTCGTCCGAATTCGAGTCCGTCTGATCGTCCGGCCGGACGAAGTTGACTTCATAGCCTGGCTCTGCTGCTCTTTCGGAATGAACTTCCGCATTTATCTGCTCGTCCTGCCGCTCATTTTGGCGCCGTTTGAACTCACCTTGGCCGGACTAACTCCCGAAGCAAAGATTATCGTTGATCGCGCGCATCGGTCGGAAACAAACGGCTGGATCTATCTCCACGTCGAGGGCCCGGCTTCAGAGCGCGGTTTCCAGCACGGCTATTTGCTCGCGCGCGAAATCGGGGAGGAAATTCGTGTCCGGCGCGTCCTTTGGAAACATGAAAGCTCGATGGAATGGCCTTGGCTCCTGGAGAAAGCCAGTGCGATGTTCGAAAGGAAAATTGACCACGAAAACCTCGAGGAACTCGATGGAATTGTGGCCGGGATGCGCGCGGCCAGCGTGGAAACAACGCGCGCGGAGTTGATCGCCTACAATGGATTTTTCGAACTGAACTGGTACTGGTGGCCAAAGGAGCTGAAAAAGATTAAGGGACAAACCGCGGCGCCGCCGAAACAGGCGTGCAGTTCCTTCATCGCGACAGGGTCGATGACCGCCGACGGCGGCATCGTTCTTGGTCATGACACATTTTTCGATTATCCGGAAGCCAGCGCCAATGTGGTTATCGATATCCACCCCCGGCAAGGCCACCGGATCGTGATGCAGACCTACCCGGGTTGGATCCATAGCGGCACCGATTTTTTCCTTACCGACGCCGGGTTGGTCGGTTCGGAAACGACCATCGGCGGGCTTTCCGGGTTTGATGAGAATGGGGTCCCTGAGTTCGCCCGTTTCCGGCGTGCGACCCAGGACGCGCCTTCGATTGATGAATGGTGTGCGATCATGCGCCAGGGAAACAATGGCGGTTATGCCAACGCCTGGTTGCTGGGCGATATTCGTTCGGGTGAGATTGCCCGGCTTGAACTGGCGCAGCAGAACGTGGCGTTCGAGAAGAAAAAGGATGGCTATTTCACCGGCTCGAATGTCGCCGAGGATTTGAGAATTCTTCGGCTCGAAACCGATGATAATGATATGGACGTGCGGAGCAGCTCGGTGGCGCGGCGCGAGCGCTGGAAAAAGTTGATGCGGGACAACAAAGGCAGGATCGACCTCGCGCGAGCCAGGGAAATGCTCGCGGATCACTACGACGTTTACCTCGAAAAAAACAGGCCGGGCGGTCGCAGCCTGTGCGGGCATTCCGAACTTGATTCGGCCCAGTTCGGACACGTTACGCCTTATTCACCGGGCGGTTGCTTTGATGGAAAGGTCGTCGATACCGCCATGGCGCGTGAAATGTCCTTCGTCGCGCGTTGGGGCGCAGCTTGCGGTACGCCCTTCTCCGCGAAGACATTCCTCGCGAAGCATCCGCAGTTTGACTGGATGGAAGGCATTCTCAAAGATCGTCCTCGCCAGCCATGGACAGAGTTTAAGGCTCAGTAAGGCGCCGACCCGGATCAAGGACGGCATTCGCGTGGACGGGGAAGCTTATCGCGAGGGCGCGGCGGGTTAGGTTGGTTACGACCCTCTGTTCTCATGGAGTTTGGAGG
>DASYTB010000645.1:0-11277 GCA_036002705.1 Verrucomicrobiia bacterium | reverse complement strand
CAAGGAGGTCCTCAACCACATGCCCGTGCACGTCCGTGAGCCGGAACTGGCGGCCCTGATAGGTGTAGGTGAGCCGCTCGTGATCAAAGCCGAGGCAATGCAGAATGGTCGCTTGCAGATCGTGAATGTGGACCGGGTTTTCGACCACATGAAAGCCGAGGTCGTCTGTCGCGCCGTAGCAAAGGCCGGGTTTGATTCCGCCGCCAGCCAACCAGACGGAAAATGCCTGGGGATGATGGTCACGACCGAGACTACGACCAAGCGCGGCATTGGTTTCAACCATGGGCGTTCTGCCGAATTCGCCACCCCAGATGACGAGTGTTTCATCAAGAAGACCGCGCTGCTTCAGGTCTTTGATGAGCGCGGCCGCGGCTCGATCGGTCGTGCCGCAATTGGCCTTCACATTCCCCGCCACATCGGAGTGCGCGTCCCATCCTTCGTGATAGATATTTATAAATCGCACGCCGCGTTCGACCATCCGCCGGGCCAGGATGCAGGCGCGAGCGAAGGTCGGTTTTTCCGGATCGCAGCCATACATCTCCAGCGTGGCCTTGCTTTCGCTCTTCAGGTTCATCAATTCCGGCGCGGACGTTTGCAGCCGATAAGCCATCTCATAGGAAGCAATTCGCGTTTCGATTTCCGGGTCGCCCACCAGGCCGAGATGCGCACGATTCAGTTCCTGAATCAAATCCAGGGATTCGCGCTGCAATCTTGAATCCACGCCTTTTGGGCTCGAAACATCCAGAATCGGGTCGCCTTGATTGCGAAACCTCACGCCCGCATAAACCGACGGCAGAAAGCCGCTGGACCAATTCGCCGAGCCGCCACTGATTCCGGAACCGGTGGACATAACCACAAAAGCCGGCAGGTCTTCGCTCTCGCTGCCCAGACCGTAAATCGTCCAGGATCCCAGACTCGGGCGGCCCGGGCGGGCGAATCCGGTATTCAGGAAAATCTGCGCGGGCGCGTGATTGAACTGGTCCGTATGCATTGACTTGACCAGACAGATGTCATCCACCACCTCGGCGAGGTGCGGCAGCATTTCCGAAAGCTCGGTGCCGCACTGGCCGTGTTTCTCGAATTTAAATCGCGGGCCGAGAACGGCGGCATCGGGTCGAATAAAGGCGTAGCGTTGGCCCCCAATCACGGAAGGAGGAAGCGGTTTGCCCTCGAGTTTCGCCAACTCAGGTTTGTGGTCGAACATGTCGAGCTGGCTCGGTGCGCCCGCCATGAAAAGATGAATAACGTGCTTCGCCTTGCCGGGATAGTGAGGCTGTCTTGTCTTGAGCGCTTCCGCCGCCGAAACCACCGCGGCGCGCGGGTTCCATGCGCCCGCAAGCATTGAGGCGGCCGCGATTTTTCCCAGACCCAACCCGCACGCTTTCAGGAACCAGCGGCGCGAATTCGCGCGGGGGCTCCCGCACTTGTAGAAATAATCGTGGCAGTTCATTGAAGCTCCCCAAAAGCATCGACCGGCGAGGATCGAATGTCAAAAAGTTTGGCGGCATCAGCTCGGCAGGCTCGGAATTTAATGACGCCCTGGAAATGATTGTTCTTTCTCGCCGCACGTCGAGATGCATGTAAGATTCGACTATTGGTGCATGGAACAATCGACTGACTACCGGTATAACTTGTATCTGGAAAGAGCCCGTATTATGAGAACCTGGAGACTGAACTTAATACTGATTTCGGCCGCACTGGTGATCGCAGGTTGTTCTGGTCGCGCGTCCCGCGTGGGCGAAACCGACGGAAGCCTGGTTGCCGAACAGGGAACATCTACGAAAGCGAATGCAGTTGTGAAACCATCAGACGCGGAATTACGAAAAAAGCTGACGCCGTTGCAGTATGAGGTAACCCAGCAAAACGGCACGGAGCGGGCTTTCACCGGTGAGTATGACAAGGCTTTTCAACCAGGCATCTATGTCGATATCGTGAGCGGGAAGCCACTTTTCAGCAGCCTCGACAAGTACGACTCAGGCTGCGGCTGGCCGGCTTTCACAAAGCCGATCGATGCGGAAGAAGTGGTCGAGAAGCAAGACCGGTCCTATGGAATGGCGCGGACCGAGGTTCGGAGCAGCGCGGCGGACAGCCACCTTGGGCATGTTTTTCCGGATGGGCCTAAAGATCGCGGCGGACTGCGTTACTGCATCAACTCCGCTTCACTGCGCTTCGTGCCTTTGGCGGAGATGGAGAAGGAAGGTTACGGCAAGCACCTGAAGCGCTTCGAGGAGGCGGGTCTTTCGCCCTTGAAAACCAGCGGCAAGAAAACTCAGAAAACTGAAAGCACGATTCTCGCGGGCGGCTGCTTTTGGGGGATGCAGGAGTTGCTGCGCAAGATTGATGGCGTGATCGAGACGGAAGTGGGTTATTGCGGAGGGCTGAACCAAAACGCGACGTACGAGAATCATCCGGGTCACGCCGAGGCCGTGCGGGTTGTTTTCGATCCCGAGAAGGTTTCTCTTAAGACGCTGCTGACGGACTGGTTTTTCCGCATGCACGATCCCACGACGTTGAACCGCCAGGGGAATGACCGAGGCACGAGCTATCGCAGTACGATCTTCTACGCGGACGAGGAACAAAAACAAACGGCCCTGACGGCGATCCAGGAGGCGCAGGCGTCCGGACGCTGGAAAAACCCCGTTGTCACCACCGTCGAGCCTGTGAAGAACTGGTCGGTGGCCGAAGGGTATCATCAGGATTATCTCGTCAAGAATCCCGGTGGCTATACCTGCCATTGGCTGCGGCCGTGATGCTCCAGGTGGGGAAGCTTCGAAACAGTTTGCCGCATCTATGACGCGCGGATAGTTTTCATTCATCAACAGCAAAGCGATGCGCGTCTTTGGAAGAGTGGCGTTTGTCCTTGTCATTGGAAGTGCGCTGATTACCTCCGGCGCGGCTGAGAAACCCACTCTCGAACACATCTTTCCCGCGGGCGCATCGCGAAACTCAACCCACACACTCACTCTTTTCGGCAAATTCGACGCTTGGCCGCCGAAAGCGTGGTCTTCGTGTGGCGTCCTGGTTTTTAATTTTCCGACCAATAAGGGGAAAGTGGAGATCAAGGTTCCCGCCGATGCTCCAGTTGGACCGTGCCTGTTTCGCCTCTATAGCGAAGAGGGAGCGAGCGAGCCGTGCATCTTCGTGGTGGACGAGGGGTCGGAGTGTGAAGAGAACGAACCCAACAATCATTTTTCGAAACCACAGTTGATAACGAACCTGCCGGTCACAATCAATGGCCGTCTGGAAAAAAACGGCGATGTTGATTCCTATGGTTTCCAGATCAAAGCAGGACAATGGCTGGACGCCGCAGTGGATAGCTACACGCTCATGAGCACGGTCGATCCGGTTTTGCGGCTGGTTGATACCAACGGATACCAGATCGCATGGAATCACGACTTCGCGACTTTCGATCCGCGGCTGATCTGGCAGTCGCCTCAGGATCAAATGGTGGTCCTCCAGCTCTTCGGCTTTCTTTATCCCGCTAATTCAGAGATTCAGCTTAGCGGCGGTCCGGGCGGTGTTTACCGACTGCATCTGGCGCTGTTGGATCATCGCCCGGTGGATGTTTTCCCCGAGATTACGGAGCACGAGCCGAATAACAGCAAGGCGAACGCCGTTACGATCAATGTTCCCGGCAAGGTGGTTGGGACGATCTGTCCAGCGAATGACGAGGATCGATTTCGCATTCAGCTAAAGAAGGATCAATACATCGAAGCGCGAGTGGAAGCGGGTTCCTTCGGATCACCACTCGATGCCTGGTTGAAAATTGAGGATTCGGCAGGCAAGGAATTGGCTCGAAACGATGACGTGGACAGTTCGCGCGATCCGCGTCTCGAATGGAAAGCTCCGAACGATGGCGACTACGTTGTTGTGGTTGGCTCTGTCACCCACGAGGGGAACGCAGACTTCCGTTATCGGCTGGAAATCAATCCGCTCTCGCCGGATTATCGAGCAACAGCGGGAGCGAACGCTTTCATTTTCACGCCCGGCGCGACCAATGAGATCAAATTCACTCTCAAGAGGCTGCGCGGTTTGACGAACGAACTCTCGGCATCGGTGACCGGCCTTCCCGAGAGCATAACTGAAGCTGGCCAGAGCAGTTCGGCGAAAGAGGGTGAAAATACGCTTCGCTTTGTCGTAGCGACCAATGCGCTTCCATTCAGCGCGCCCATTCAAATCGTCCTCAGAGACAGCCTCAGCAAACAGGAGCGACCCGTTCCATTTCAACTGGTCAGCCGATCCGAGAACAATGGCGTGCCCGGTGGATACACGCAGTTGCTGGTGGAAACGCTGGACCAACTTTGGTTGACCGTGAAGCCGAAAGCGGAGAAGAAGTGATCCTTTACAGACGGCACCTTAAAAACCTTCGAAGGCGTCGGCCTGTTCCAAAATCACACCGCTGCTTGCACCATCAGGCAAACGCCCCATAGGGCGAGAGCTAAACCGGCGGCTTTCCCGATAAGCAGCCCGCGCGGCGCCACTTTTTCCAAAAGAACCAGCACTGAAATCACCGCGATCCACCAGAGGTTCATGACGCCTGCCACAAAAAGGAGCGCCATCAGAAACCAGCAGCAGCCGGTGCAATATGCGCCATGTTTGAGGCCCATCCACAGGGCGCCAAGTTTTCCTTCACGCCATTCCGCCAGCAGGAAATTCAGAGGGGAGCGGCAATGCGCCAAGCAAGAATGTTTCAGCGGAATCCATTGAAATAGGCCAGCCGCCAAAAGCAAGG
Organism: Verrucomicrobiia bacterium; assembly: GCA_036002705.1. GTDB lineage: Bacteria > Verrucomicrobiota > Verrucomicrobiia > Limisphaerales > SXQI01 > DASVNK01. Next base: position 6,545 of record DASYTB010000645.1, on the reverse strand, counting down.
TCCCGCCAAGCCAGCGGCTGTTGCTGACCATCATTGGAGAAAGGAGCGCCTGGCCGTGCAGGGTCCACTGGGCAAATGTCGCGATCGCGCTGAAGACCGTCCAAATGAAGATGTAGCCGAGAAGAAAAATCGCAGTTGGGACAAACGGACGATCCTGCTCACGACGTTTTCGATTCACGGTGGCAAACGTCAAAATCATCGGGGCCGCAGAGGGAAGCATCATTGCCACCATCATCTCGGCCCACATGAGGAAGAGGGGAAGGAGGGTTGTGACCTGCCACTGTGTCGTGTCGGGGCCCGACATCTGCATTCCAACGCAGGAACAAATGCCTGTGTTATACATGGCGCGGGCTTCGCGAACCATATAAGCCCACGCCACGAAGCTGATCGCGGCCAAACCAGTAACGACAATCGCCCGATCGCGCTTCAGAATTGATTCGAGCGCCACAGCCATTGCGAATGAAAAGAGCTAATTGTGGTATTGAACTTTAGTCACGAATCCTGCCTTATCCGGCCACGAAAAATTCAATTCTCCCACGGCGACGTTCATCTCGGCGGCGGAAACGCATTCCGCCTGTTGGAAAATGAATCCGGTTGCATGTTGGATCTGCACCGACTCCGGCTCGCCCGTGACCGGGTTTTTGATCGGCTCAAGTCTCGCGCTCATGGCATCCCCCACGCGGACGCTACTGTTCCTTCCGTTGAAGTTGAATTCAAATCGCGTAAAACGCGGTTCCAGCACCTTTGAAAAAGTGGTGACGATAATCTCAAAGGGCAGGCCACCCGCCTGGCCGCTGGCGATTTGCAGCAAAGCATCGCGCTGCTCGGGCGTGGACCGCTCATCGACGAAAATGCAGGCGATGCCATTTCCTTCGTGAAGTGCTTTTGGCCAGCGCGCGGCGAAGCCCAGGCCGAGGCCGTCGAGCTTCACATTTCCGTAGCTGCCCTGATTGATCCGCCACGCTCCCATCCCCTCGCAATAGCCTTTGGTGGGCGGCGCGCTGAATTCACACGGACATCCGTAATCGCAGTTGCAGGCCTGCAGAAAATCGGCGTCAAGATTCCATTTTGTTTTGTCGCTCATAAGTGGTTCGAGTTCAGGTTTGGGGTCTCCCGGCTGCTAATGATGTGATAACGACTCGCTTCTGGATTGTGAAGCGTAATTGTCCGAGTCGTGACGGCCTAGCGATTTGGAGTGGGGTTATCCGACCCGAAGTTGTGAATTGTATTATGCAGCTTTTGGGAAATCGATTCACCATTCGTGCCCCGCAGATGATAGGCGATTTCCATGCACCAGGTCGGCTGGAGATCGGGAACTTTGAGATGGATGGTGCGCCGGTCCGAATCCAGGACCACGCTGGCGACCGAGAGCGCCGTTTCATTGTAGTGTTTGGATCCGTACTCGGCGCTTCGTTTCAGGCCCCACCTCTTCAAAGAATAGTTCGCCGCTTTTTCAGCTTCTGCCTTATCGAGCGCATCGGTGAACCGAATCGTCAGCATTTGAGAGGCGGCATGTAACCCGATGGGGAGATAAAGTGCCTTCCCAGTATAGCGAATCCGAAAGAACCCTCCATCCGCGGTTTTGTTGCCGGCCCAGGCGAAAAGCCCGCACGCGTAAAGCTGGCCGTTTCCCGGGTGAAATCGACCGCGCATGACGCCGGTGGGCAAGTCCGGCATCGGGAGTTGGACCACGCCGCCTTGCATCTGATTGTTCACAGTTTCATGCGGGATGAGGAAGATGCGTCCTGTTCCATAGGAAAGATTCAAAAGCTCTCCCTTTAGCGGGCCCCATTGGTCGCTCGCGACGGGCACGATTTCACCAGGCGAACGATCCATGTCATTGGTGATCCATACGACCGGCTGCTCCATTTCAGAATCGGCGCTGCTGGTGTGATCGTGGTAGCCAAACATGTTGCCATAGAAACCACCGGGCTTGACCAGATTGATTCGATTCTTTGGCGTCCAATGCCCCTCCTGATCCGTGACGAAGAAGGTGCCATCCTCATTCACGCAAACGCCGTTCGCGGCCCGAAAACCGGTCGCGATGATATCCGTGCGCGAGCCATCCTTGCTGACCTTGAGCAAGGTGCCGTGGTGCGGTACGAGCGCCGGCAAGGCGTGACGCGCTGATTTTGCATAATAGAAATTTCCCTCCGTGTCCGTCTGCAAGCCCATCGCGAATTCGTGAAAATGTTCAGTAACCTGGTGATCGCTGTTGAAGTTCTCGTAAAAATCGATTTCGTCATCGCCATTCAAGTCGTGGAGACGAACAATCTGATCGCGACAGGTGACGTAAATAACGTCATCGACGATTTTCACCCCGAGCGGTTGGAATAATCCAGCGGCGATTCGTTTCCACGTCACCTGCCGTAAATCGCCGTCGATTCCGGAAACCAGCCACACCTCGCCGAGCCAGGTGCAAACCGCAGCTCGCTTGCCATTGCTGAAAAAATCGAAACCGCCGAGGCGCATCCAGGATTGCCACGGGTTTTGCTCGTCCGTGGGAAGTGCAATTGTGTCCACGGCGAATGGATGGTCGTTTGTGCCAGGTTGGCCCGTCGTGATCATGGGCAGATTCCAACGCGGGGCGGCGCCGTGCAAAAGCGGTTTCAGATCGGTCGCGCCGTGACTTCGCGCGGCCAAGGATAGCAGTGTATCGCGCTGAGCCGTCATGTTTCCGATCAGCAGCTTCAATTTTAAAGGCGTCGCGCCTGCGGGAATCCGTAGGAGGTTGAATCCATCCTTCGGCTGAATGGCCGCGCCGCTTTCTCCGACCAGAGTGACCGGGGTTGCTTCCGGCGCAATTCGCATCCAGAGATCGCGGGAGGAGGGGCCGATATTGAGGGTCCGTGAAAAAGCGATGGTGTTTCCGTTCGTTTCAATTCCGGGCAGTTCCAGAATTTGCGCGTCGCCGACCGTATAGGAAATGACAACCTGCTCTCCGTAACGGTAGAGACCCTTGAAGTGCGCCCATTCGCGAGGCAACGGGCCGTATGGTTTATCATCTCGACCGTGAAATCTGGGATCGTCGAAGCTTCCGGTTCGCGGATCAGCCCAGCCCGGGCCTACGGGATTCACGAACGCCTTTTCTCCAACAATACTCGTATGGGTCTGATGCGACCCGTCGAAGGCGATCCCGCGCCAATCCACAAATTTATCTCCCATCCAGGCTGCGGCGACTCGTATCGTGTCGTGGTCGTAAAGTATCCAGGCATGGCCTTTCGAAACGCCGCCCGGTCCAGGATCAAGCCGCACCGCGATGGCTTTATAAGCGATGTTGCCCGGTTCAACTTGATACGTCCAATTGAGCGACTGCCCAAAATCCATCCGCAGGTATTTTGGCGTTTTTTCGAGCTCAACGGCTTCCGCGCTTTTCTCTGTCGGCAGAGCTTCCTTTGGCAAACTCGCCAGGTACTCGGGCGTGATCGGAAAATACGCGCTTTGGTTGTACGGCTTCAGAAACGCTTCGCGAATGTATTGAATGATGTCATACCGCATCTGCGGCTCCAGCCAGGGCCACGCGGGCATCTGACCTAGGCCGGTCCCGATCGTCTTATAAATGCTCAACGGATCGCTTCCATTTTTAAATGGCTCTTTCCAGAATGGCCGCGAGGTCGGAATGCTCCCTGTCTTTTCCGGCGTTCCATGACACGTCACGCAGATCGAATGATAAAGCTTTTCGCCGCGAGCGAGGCTTTCCGCGTTCCAGTTTTGAATCAATTCGGCGTGAGATTTTGGATCGGCGGCGTATGAAATCGTCCCAAGCAAGATGAGATTTATGAGCGTGAAGCTCCAAATGATTCGTCCCGGCTGGCGGACGAGGCGAACAGGTTTTGGCATACCTTTGAGGTCCATCATCGTCGACCCGCTTCGCGAAGGGTCTTATCGATCCAGCGCTCTGTTTCTTCATCGCGCAAAACGCGGATCGGCTCATCCGCGGCAACCGGCGGTTCGGTAGCTACGGCCGTGGCATTTTCTTTCAGAGACCACGGTTCGGTGACCTTGACGTCTGGATAATAGTTTGCTGCTTTCTCCGACGAAACAAGCGTGCCAACCGGCTCCTCAGCTCTCGCAACCAGATCGGGAGGAAGCCGCGGTTGCAAATCATCACAGATATACGCAATCAGCCGAGCATGCGCATCCCGCCACGTCTGCTCAAAAAACGGGTTCATCCCGGGAAAGGGATTTTTCATTGTCACCCAAAAAAGTTATCAGACCCGCCGCGACGAAACAACCAAGCTTGAGGCAAATCTCCGCCGCACGGGCCGGCAAAAGCCATTGCCACGCCGCAGCTCGCCTGTATCATGCGCGGGCATTTTGATGCCTTGAAATTTGAAATATGAGTACGATTGTTGATATCAAAGCGCGAGAGATTCTGGATTCGCGCGGAAATCCTACCGTGGAGGTGGATGTCTTTCTCGCGGGCGGGGCCATGGGCCGCGCGGCCGTTCCCTCCGGGGCGAGCACGGGCGAGCATGAAGCGTTGGAATTGCGCGACGGCGACTCAAAGCGCTACGTTGGCAAAGGTGTTTCCAAAGCGGTGGAAAACGTTATCGAAGAGATTTTCCCGGCTCTCGAAGGGATTGACGCGTTCGACCAGCTCACGGTCGATCGCACCATGCTGGAGCTGGATGGAACCGAAACAAAGAGCAAGCTCGGAGCGAACGCCATTCTCGCCGTTTCTCTCGCCAACGCCAAGGCCGCCACGGAAGCGATTGGTTTTCCGCTCTTCAAGTATTTAGGCGGCCCGAACGCGAAGGTTTTGCCGGTACCGATGGCCAACGTGATCAATGGCGGGGCGCATTCCGACGCGCCGATCGATTTCCAGGAGTTCATGATCATGCCGAAAGGCTTTGATAGTTTTTCGGAGGGGTTGCGCGCGATTACGGAGATTTTCCATGCGCTCAAATCGGTGCTGAAGAAAAAAGGTCTTTCGACCGCGGTGGGCGACGAGGGCGGTTTCGCGCCGAAACTGGAAAGCGCGGAAGCAGCCATCGAAGTGATCCTGCAGGCAACGAAGGATGCGGGATACAAAGCCGGCAAACAGATTTTCCTGGCCCTGGACGTGGCTTCTTCCGAGTTCTACGATGGGAAGAATTACGTGTTCAAGAAGAGCACCGGGCAAAAGCTTTCCGGCGCCGAATTGGTCGATTTTTACGTTCAACTCACGGGGAAATATCCGATCATTAGTATCGAGGACGGGTGCGCGGAAAACGATTGGAAAACCTGGAAGCTCCTGACGGAAAAGCTCGGCCACAAGATACAACTCGTCGGCGATGATTTGTTCGTCACCAACGTGAAGTTTCTCCGACGAGGCATTGACGAGGGCGTTGGCAACTCGATCCTCGTAAAAGTGAATCAAATCGGCTCGCTCACGGAGACACTGGATGCCGTCGAGCTCGCGCAGGACAACAGTTACACGGCGGTGATCAGTCATCGCTCGGGCGAAACGGAAGATGCCACTATCGCGGATATCGCAGTGGCGACGAACGCCGGACAGATCAAAACGGGCTCACTCAGCCGCACCGATCGCGTGGCCAAATACAACCAACTTCTCCGGATCGAACAGTTGCTCGGGAAGAACGCTGTTTACGGCGGAAAAATGTAGGAGCATCGATGGCCAACCTGCCCTGAACTTGCTGAACCTGACTGCTGAACCTGTTTTGCGGGTTGGCTACTTTTCTTTGCGGACGATAATCACATGCTGCCGCGGCAAATCTTCGATCGTTTTTTCCCATGGAAGGCCCGCGGCAGCCGCTTCTTTCTTGACCTGCGCCTCAGACATTTTGTGGACCCGCTTGATGGGAACAGCGGGATCTTCAGCCCGATACTCGACGAAAGCGACGCGTCCCCCCGGCTTCAGTGCGCGGACGATGTTTTGCATCATGTCGTAAGGTTCGGAGAACTCATGATAAACGTCCACCATCACGACCAGGTCGATTGAATTCGGCGGCAGTTTCGGATCGGCGATGGCGCCGAGAATCGGGAGAACATTCGTGATGCCGCTCGCTTTCATTTTGACGGCGAGCTGGTCGAGCATCTCCTGTTGGATATCGACGGCGTAAACCTTCCCGCCCGGCGAGACTTTTTTCGCAAGACGGGAACTGATGTAACCGGTTCCCGCGCCAATATCCGCGACCGCCTGCCCTGGCTTGAGTCCGAGCAGCTCAATCAACTTGTCGGGTTTCTCCTCTTCAACACGCTCGGGTCTTTCCAGCCAATCCGAGCCTTCATGCCCCATGACATGGGCAATCTCACGTCCCAGGTAGAACTTCCCAATCCCATTGGGATCATGATTCGCCCGAAATTCATAATGGCTGGCCTGTTCGGCCGAAAAGGAGCCGCCTTCCGCTCCCGCGATAAAAAGGGCTAAAAATGCTCGAACAAGAACCGAGACTCTCCAGGATTGCAGCCATCGACTTGAGGCTCCGGTGCTCACTTTTGCTAAAAGCCTTCGACTTCCTGATTTTTTTGAGGCGGTGGAACTCGTTGCTGGCATCGTTATTTTGCCGTTAGGATTTGCACACCCGCTTCTTTGCGCAAGT
>DASYTB010000644.1:0-4338 GCA_036002705.1 Verrucomicrobiia bacterium | reverse complement strand
GAAGAGCCGAGCCAAGGCAAAAAATCAACTGGAGGAGCAATCACGGGCGCTGACGACGGCGGTGGTTGATACGCTCCAGCTTGAACCGCCCGAAGAGCGGAACGAAGAGAGCGCGCTGGCGCTGCGGCTCGCGCGCGAGGATCAACGGATCGAAGGATTGCCCGACGTACCGATTCCGGTCGAGCCGCTGCTCGGGATTTTTCCCAGCAACATGCCGCCGACCGAGGCGGAACGCGCGAAGCAAAAGGCGAACACGGCCCTCGACGCGCGTTTTGCAGGGGTTGAAAAACTTCTGCGACGCGAGCACGCAACGGAAGAACGGCTGGAGCAATTCGGCGAGGTTTACGAAGCGGAGAAAAATGAGCGGCGCCTTCGGTGGTTGAAAATCTTCGGCTCCGGCTCGCTTCTGCTCGGAGCTGCTGTGGCCCTTGGCGTGTTCGTTCCAGCGGCGATTCCAATTCTTGGCAGGATTCTCGCCTGGCTGGTCAGTAAAGTTCCCGCGCTGGCGGGAGCGGTTGGAGTGGTGAGCGTGAAGGCGTTCGACGCGGTGGTGAAGGGCGTCGAGCGAACGAAGGCCGCTTCGCCGGAACCATCCGCGACATCATTAGGCAATGAACGGTTTGATGCGCTGCCAGCGCCAGACGGCTTGCTTCAGGTGTTGCACCTGAATTTCTCGCGGGAGATGGACGCCGAGCACAAGGCGCTGGTCCGCACCCGGAAAGGAGCGCTGGGCTTATGAACACGACGCCAAAACGCCAACGACGCGCGGTGACGGAATTGAAGGCGGTGACGGCGGCGCATCTTGAGTGCGCCAAAGCTTGCGAAGCTCGACAGAAGGAGACGGGCGAGTGCCTGGACGCGGCCATGCTGCAATTCCTGCGCGAACAGCTTTGGATCAGCCTGCTCGAGGAATTCGATCCAGCCCGCGCCAAAGAACTGCTGACGCTGCTGGCCAGTTTGCGCCGCGAAGAAAGAGCTGACCGAAAAACGGGCGGCAGCAGCTCCAAACTCCTCACGCCGGAAGAGCGAACGGAAGGCTTTCGGAAACTGTTTGGAATGTCTCCGGAAGCGGCCACGAACTAAACGAAAATACTGAACGCTTCGGCGCGCAGCCCCCGAGAAAATCCGGGATTGCGCGCCGGCGCGGCCTTCGATCCATGAAAGCCTGCTTGCCGAACTTCATCGCGGACCGGTTCCTGCTGTACCAACTCCGCTGGCTTGCTGACCCCGAGCTTTTCAAGATCGGGCTCTGGGCGCGACAGACGGGGAAGGACTTCACCTGCGCCGCCGAGGCGGTTTTCGATTGCGCGGCTCGCGCGAAAGCGCACTGGCTGATCATCGCGTGCGGCGAGCGGCAGGCGCTCGAATCGCTGCAAAAGGTCAGGGACTGGGTCGCGGCCATTGACCTGGCGGGCCGGTCCTTTTCGCCGATGCTGGAGAGCGGCGCGGAAATGAGCGCGACGGAAGTGCGGTTCGCCAACGGTTCCCGGATCACGGCACTGCCCGCCAAACCGGAAACGGTGCGCGGTTATTCGGCGAATGTGATTCTCACCGAGTTCGCCTTTCACGACGATCCGGAAGCGATCTGGCGCGCGGTCTTCCCGACCGTGACGAATGAATTGTGCGGCGGGCCGAAAAAGTTGCGGATTATCAGCACGCCGAATGGGCAGGGAAACATGTTTCACGATCTTTGGCTGAACTCGAAGCTCTTTTCGAAACATCGCGTGACCATCCACGACGCCAAGGCGGCGGGATTGCCGCTTGATCTGGAACGGCTGCGCGCCGGGTTGTTCGAGGCCGAGGCGTGGACGCAGGAATATGAATGCGAGTTCATCGATAAGAGCTGTGTGCTGCTGCCCTACGAATTGATTGAAAGCTGCGAATCCGCGGAAGCGATGGAGACGAACTCGCCGGATTGGTTAAGCCGCCTTAGTTCAATGGGTGGCGAACTTTTTGTCGGGATTGATTTCGGGCGGAAGCAGGATTTGACGGCGTGCTGGGTCCTGCAACGGGTAGGGACCTCTTCCACGCCTTCCCCGACGGGCCACTTTATCACGCGCGAGGTGCTGGTGCTGGAACGGATGCCCACGCCGGAACAGTTCGAGATTTTGCGGGAGCGCGTTTCGAGGGCGAGACGGGTTTGCGTTGACTACACGGGCGCGGGCATTGGCCTCGGCGATCTGCTCGCGCGCGAGTTTGGTGAATATCGTCCCCTCTCCCCATCGGATGGGGAGAGGGCCAGGGCGAGGGGAACTGGTAAAGTCGAGCTGTGCCCATTCACGGCCGCGCTGAAGCAGGAACTTTTCCCGAAATTGCGTGCCGCTTTCGAACGCGGCCAGGTGCGCATTCCGCGCAGCTCCGCGATTCGCGAAGACTTGCATGGCATCCACCGAATCACCACGAACAACGGCCAGTTTGTCTATCGCGCTTCGAACAGCGCCGATGGCCATAGCGACCGTTGCACGGCCCTGGCGCTGGCGTTGCGCGCGGCGGAGAGCCGCCCGCCAGCGACCTGCGCATCGAGTGTTGGGCCGGGCTATCGTTCGGGAATCGGGCGGGCGAGAATTTGTTAGCGAAGCGTTTGACACGAATCACGAATGGGCACGAATTTTAGTCTATGCGACCTTGCGATTGGGTTGGTCCCGGAGGGACTTCCGAAAATTGCGCGGTGCTTTTAGCGCCGGGTTTCACCAAAGAAAAACGAGCACGTCCCGAAGGAGCGGCTAAGCGTTTTTTCGAAACGCACGAACCCGGCGGGATATTTCAGCCGTCCCCTCGGGACTGATCGCACGTGTGGCGCGAGTTCCCGGCGTTAAACGCCGGCTACTTTCGGCGAGTCCCTTCGGGACCAGAGATTGCGGGCCGGGAACGTTTTTTCTGTTTCAAGGCCAACCCCAACCACAAAATCCCCCCAACAAACAACGCGCCCGGTAAAATCATCACCGCCTTTTGGAGGCTGGCCCACGTATCGCTGAGATGGCCGACGATTTCGGAGGACCACATGTCGCCGAAGAGATGGATGGCGAAAATGGACAGGGCCATGGCGCTGGCGCGGAGGTTTACGGGAACACTTTCGATGATCAAGGTGTTCACAGGGCCGGTGCAGAGGAAGAGCAGGAACATGGCGGCGCCGAGGCAGGCCATGGAGGTGTTGCGGTCGACGGCCATGAAGGCGGCCACGGCGACGGGCACGGCGAGCAGAACGGAGAGGCAGAGCATCCAGGCGTAACCGGCGGGATGGCGCTTTTGCCAGGCGGTGGCGACGAAACCACCGACGAGCGTGCCGAGCAAACCGGCGACGACCAGGACCGCGCCGAAAAAGGTGGCGGCAAATTCGTTAGGCACCGCATGGACGCGGTGAAGAAAGGTGGGCCCCCAAACACCGAACGCGCCGAGCGCGAAGGTGTAGGCGGTGTAGCCCCAAAGCACAAGATTGAAATCGCCGAGCCGGAAGAGCTTCAGAATATCGCCAACTTTCGGCTTCTCCACGTGCGCGCCTTCGGCCTGGCCGCGTTCCGGTTCGCCGAACGGAAGAAGGAGGAGGGCGAGCGCGAACCCGGGCAATCCGGCCCAAATAAAGGCGTTGCGCCAACCGGAATGCGCCGCAACCTGCCCCCCGATGATATTCCCGAGCGCCGCGCCGACGGGGATGGCCACGTAAAAGATGGTGAGGGCGTTGTTGCGCCGCTCGGAGGGGAAGATATCGGAGATCAAGCTTGGGCTGATCGTGGCATAGCTTGCCTCCCCCACCCCGACCAGCACACGATAACCGAGCAGCCAGGCGAAGCTCGTGGCGTAGCCGGTGAGAATCGTCCCGAGGCTCCAGACGAAAATTCCCGCCGCAATCAGCCATTTGCGCGAAGCGCGATCCCCCAGATACCCGAAAATCGGCGAGGTGATGAAATAGCCGATCATGAAGATGGTGTTGATCCGCCCAAGATCGCCATCGCTCACGTGGAAATCGTCGCGAATGGGCGTGAGCACCGCCGAGACGACGTAGCGGTCGAGATAATTGAAAAGATTCAGCCCGGTAAGGATGAAGAGGGTCCAGAAGGGAGAAAGTTGGCGTTTTCTATTTGGCATTTGGTCGATGGCTCAGGGTGTCCCCGATGCACATCGTTTAATAACGTTTACTCTTATTAAACGAAAAGGCATTATCGTTTAATAACAATGACGCTAATTAAACAGTCGTTTAATTGGCAGTGTGAGGCAGCGTCGAGAAGAGCAAAAGCTAAATACCAAAACCAAGGAATCCCAAAGGGAAAACGTTCACTCGTCGCCCTTTGTCAGTAGCGGTCGTTTTGAATTTGCTCCGTAGCGGTTTTTGCCGCCGCGCGG
>DASYTB010000643.1:0-2883 GCA_036002705.1 Verrucomicrobiia bacterium | reverse complement strand
CCGACGGAGCTTGAAAAAGTCGGAGAGTACCGTCTGCTACACAGATTGCGCTCCTACGGAGCTGGAAAACCCGCCGCCGGCCGATCGTTGGCATCATGCCCCCACTCCGGAGGTTTGAATTCTCCTCACGTCAGCAGTTATACACCGAATGGAATTTAGAACCCTCTCCGGCAGTTTTTTACATCTCGACGCGCGGCGGGACGCGCTGGCGTCGGGCGAAAAGGCAAATAACAAACCCGAACGCGAATCCGCCGACGTGGGCCCACCAGGCGACACCGTTGAATCCGTGTCCTCGCGCGCCCAGGCTCATTGCGCCATTGAAAAACTGGAGCAGAAACCAAACGCCCAGGAATAGCACAGCGGGCAGAACAAATGTGGGGCCAAAAAAGAAAGGCGGCACGAGCGTTTCGACGCGGGCGAATGGATAAAAGCGGAAGTAAGCACCCATCACTGCGGCGATGGCTCCGCTTGCGCCAACCGTCGGCACCGGGGAATTGGCATTGGTGAAGATATGCAGCAATGCAGCGGCGATGCCTCCCGCAAGGTACAACATGACGTATCGCATGCGACCGAGACGGTCCTCCACGTTGTCTCCGAAAATCCACAAAACCCACATGTTGCCGAGGAGATGGAGCCAGCCGCCATGGAGAAACATGGAGCTGAAGAACGCGAATATTTTCTGAGAGGCCGTATAAAAATGGCCGACTTGCGGATCCGTGTAAACGGCGGGGATGACTGCGAAACTCCCGAATAGATCTTCGAGATGTGAGCCGAGGCTCAGTTCGTAAAGAAAAACAAGGACATTGATGACGATGATGCTCAACGTCGCCGCCGGGAATGTGCTCGACGGAATATTGTCCCTCAGCGGAATCATGGGCGAGGTTTATTCCCTGGGATTGAAACGGGATTCTTTGGCGAGTTGCTCCCAGAGTTTCCGTTCAGAATCGCTGACGTTGCCAGGCACTTCGATCGTAGTCTCGACAATGAGGTCGCCTTTCGCTCCTTCGCGTTGCGGAAGGCCGCGTCCGCGAACACGAAGTTTTTGACCGGCTTGGGTGCCAGGAGGGATGCGGATGTTAACGCGGCCATCGAGTGTCGGCACGGAAATGTTTGTGCCGAGGACGGCTTCCCAGGGCGCAAGTTCGGCCCGGTAGATCAGATTGTGGTTCTCCACTTCGAAATCGGGATGTTTGGCCAGTCGAACCCGCAGAAAAAGATCGCCCGCTTTGCCGCCGCCCGAGCCGGCTTCGCCGCGACCGGCAATTCGCAGGCGCTGGCCTTCGGCCACTCCGGGAGGAATCTTTACCTGATAGGTTTCGGTTTTTGCGACCTGACCTGTGCCGCCGCAGACATTGCAAAGATGGCCGGAACGCTGTCCAGTACCGCCGCAATTTCCGCACGGCACACCGTGGCGGACGGAGACGGAGCGAACGGAACCGCCTGTCGCCTCCTCCAAAGTCACCATGATGTCGCCTTCAATGTCCCGGCCACGTTCGGTTTCCATACCGGCCTCGGAAAACCCGCCGCCGCCGAAACCGCCACGGCCCGCTCGCGAGCCAAAGAGTTGCTCGAAGAAGTCGCTGAAGCCAGTGCCGCCGAAATGAAATTCGTAGTCTTCGCCGCGCGCACCACGGCCGGAATACTGGCGCCCTCCCGTAAATGATTCCCAGCCGGGAGGCGGGCGGAAATCCGCGCCGGCATTCCAATTGGGGCCGAGTTCGTCATATTTTTTGCGTTTGGCCGAATCGCCGAGAACCTCGTAGGCCTCGTTGATCTCCTTAAATTTTTCTTCGGCCTGCTTTTTGTTTTTTGCGACGTCGGGATGATATTCGCGAGCCAGCTTGCGGAACGCTTTCTTGATATCGGCGTCACTCGCGGTGCGAGGGACACCGAGAATTTCGTAATAATCTCTATACTTAACAGGCATAGCTGCTTCGCTTGGCATCGCCTTTCTTGCGGCCGTGCTGGGGAAAAGATGCCTGTGCGTGCGCGTTTGTCAAAGACCGTTCTGAAGCTCCAAACACCGTCGGAAGATCCAAGCTCCAAGATCCAAACACCAGAGAAACTCCAAATTTCAAGATCCAAATGCGCCAGGTCACAGTTAAACCCGAGCGGCGCGGTGGGGACACCGCGCCCTACCGCCTCATCTTGAAGATAGAACTCATTCGGCGTGGCTTTGTTGGTTGCCTTGTCCATCGGTGGGGACCTTCGCGGTTTGCGGAGCGCGGCGAGGTTGCTCGTCCTCGTGAGTCGCAGAGACGCCGATGAGGGCTTGGAACGCGGCTGCATCGAGCGTTTCGTTTTCGAGCAACTTCCGGGTCACGAGTTCGAGTTGGTCGCGATGGCTGGTGAGAATCTCTCTCGCTTCGGCATAGGCCTGGGACAGAATTTTTTTCACTTCGGCATCAATGAGTTGGGCAGTTTGTTCGCTGCAATCGCGTTGAAATGAGCCGTCGGTGCCCAGCAACAGGATTCCATCCTGCTTCTGAGCGCAGCGCGCAAGACCGACTGATTCGCTCATGCCGAAGAGACAGACCATCTGGCGGGCCAGGGCGGTGGCGTGTTCGAGATCGTTTTCAGCGCCGGTGGTGACTTCGTTAAAGATGACTTCTTCCGCGGCGCGGCCGCCGAGCATGCCACGGATGCGATCGAGCAATTGTGAGCGAGTCATCAGGAAACGATCGTCGGTGGGCAATTGCATCGTATAACCCAAGGCGGCCCGGCCACGCGGGATAATGCTGATTTTGTGGATGGGATCCGCGCCTTTGCTGTAAGCGGCGGCGAGAGCGTGCCCGACTTCGTGATAGGCGACACGGCGCTTCTCTTCTTCGCGCAGCCGTCGGCTTTTGCGTTCGGGTCCAGCGACGACTTTTTCAACGGCGT
>DASYTB010000642.1:0-4965 GCA_036002705.1 Verrucomicrobiia bacterium | reverse complement strand
GCCGAATGCATCGTTGGTCAGGCCGAAAAGAAAGTTGTTCTGTCCTTTCATTTTTCGCTTCAGGTAATAGCCGATATTAGGCAGCGCCTCCCCGGGGATCGTCAGGATTTGCGCGGTGCCGATGTTCAGCAGATTCACCGTCGTGCTAACCGTGCCCTTCTGTTCTGACTTATAGCCGAGCGGAGACATCTTCATGATCTGGAGCATCTCCGGCGAATCGACGCGGAAGTCCACCGTTTTGTTCGTGCAGAAAATCCGAGGCGAAGTCTGAACGGCAGCCGCCGACACGATCCGCAGCGCTTCATCCGCCAGCAATTTGCCAATCCTCACGCATTCGTCCCACGTCTGGATATCCTTCCCGTCAGGCCCGCGGACGTCGGCCGTAACCATTCCACCTTGAGCGCTGTTCATGAAAATCGCGGTTCCACCGTCGTGCATGGGAATTTCTTCGTAAAGAGGCCCGAGCAAATCCGGGCTGAGAATCCCTTGTTTTGGTCCAAGCACCTCCGGATGAATCGAGTAATTCACCAGCGTCGCGATCGCCTTTCCATCCGCTCCAATCGTTTGCAGCACGTTGCAGCGCGGGTCGTAAAGCTGCGGGGCGTAATAGTTATAGGCGATCTTCCCTTTCGCCTCACCGGTCGCGATTTTGAGCTGCGAAGGCTGGAGTTTCTCCACGGCCTCGTTGATCGCCTCCGCCATTTTGGCACAAACGGTATCGAGATACTTCAGGTCCGACGCGAATCCGCCCTTTCCGTCCGGGAAGCCATAACAATCGGGCGCGCTATGGGTATGCGTCGCCCCGATCAAAATATTTTTTGCGGCCACGCCCGAAACGCGGGCGCGCACTTTATCACCGAGCACTGCGGGAAAACCCAGAAAATCCGATCCCACGATGGCCACGCGCGTCGCGCCATCATCCAAAACCAGCGCGCGCACGGTAAGGTCACCGATCTTGTGCGTGACCGGATGCGAGGGGCCCACGCCGCCGGAAACCGGCAACAACGGATCCGGAGTAGCGATTCGTACGGAGATGGCGGACCGAAAATCGGCGCGAGCGGCCAATCCGATGCATAAGCAAACCCCCAGAGAGAATATCAATCTGCGCATAACATGCGACTATAAGACCGCGAAAACCCATTGGTAAAAGCGAAAATCGCGCTGTGCGCTAATAACTTGTCAGCACGTGTCAGCAACCTGCTCTTGCTCGAATTCGGGAGCAGACATTAATTTGAGACAAATGTCGCATGCGGATTTCGTTCATCTCCACGTTCATACGGAGTACTCCCTGCTCGATGGGGCGTGCCGTTTGGACAAGTTGATGGATCGCGCGCTTGAGCTGAAGCTCCCGGCGCTTTCGATCACGGATCACGGCGTGATGTATGGCGCGATCGATTTCTACCAGGCGGCGCGCAACAAAGGGATCAAACCCATCATCGGCTGCGAGGTTTATGTCGCGCCCGGCAGCCGGTTGGAAAAGAAAAGCAGCAGCGGCGGGAAGGACGTCTATAATCATCTCCTTCTGCTCGCGAAAGATGAAACCGGTTACAAGAACCTGGTGAAGCTGGTCTCGGATGCGCACCTGAAGGGCTACTATTACAAGCCGCGCATCGATAAAGAAATCCTGATGCGGCACAAAGAGGGGATCATCGCCCTTTCGGGATGCCTGGCGAGCGAGATTCCCGAGGCGATCTCCAACGATAATCTGGGCGCGGCGCGTAACGCGATTGACTGGTTCAAACAGGTCTTCGGACCTGAGAATTTTTATCTGGAATTGCAGAACCACGGAATTCCGGAGCAGGCGAAGGTCAATCGGCATTTGATCCCGTGGGCGAAAGAATTTGGTCTCAAAGTGGTCGCGACGAACGACGTGCATTACATCGAGCGCACGCATTCGCACGCGCACGACTGCCTAATTTGCATCGGGACGCAAAGCCTGCTCACGGACACGAAACGCATGCGCTATGTCCCGGAGCAGTTTTACCTCCGGAGCGCGGAGGAAATGAAGGCGCTTTTCAGCGAAATTCCGGAGGCGGTGCAAAATACTTTGGAAGTCGCGGAGAAGTGCAATGTGGAGATTGAATTCGGGAAGTTGCACTACCCGGTTTTTACGGCACCCGAACATTTCTCACGCGAGGGCTATTTGCGCCAACTGCTCGCGGAAGGTTTGAACCGCCGTTACGGCATTCGCGCCCGTGTGGAAGGCGAGGATTTCATTGTCGAGTCCATCGAGGACGCCCAGAACCTTCCCACATTTATGGGTAGGACGGGCGCCCCGCCCGTCCCGGCGGAGGCCTCGTCCGCCAGAAGCACCGCACCCGCTGGTACGCTGGACGAGGCGCCCAGTGGGACAGGCGGGGCGCCTGCCCTACCCATTAGCGACCTTTCGGATCCGGCGGTCGCCGCGGCTCTCAACTCCGTTCTTGATCGACTCAGGATGGAGATGAAGGTAATCGAGAAAACGGGGTTCGTGAGTTATTTCCTGATCGTCGGCGATTTCGTCCGCTATGGCCGGAGCATCGGGGTTTCGTGCGTGGCGCGTGGCTCCGCCGCTGGTTCGATTGTCACTTATCTGCTCGAAATCTCGAACGTCGACCCGATTCGTTACGGATTGCTTTTCGAGCGCTTTCTGAATCCCGAGCGCGTCAATCCGCCGGATATCGATATCGATTTCGCGGATGATCGCCGCGCGGACGTGATCGAGTACGTGCGCAAGAAATACGGCAACGATTCGGTGGCGCAGATCATCACCTTCGGCACGATGGGCGCGAAATCGGTCGTGCGCGACGTGGGCCGGGTGATGGGCTTGAGCTATGGCGAGTGCGATCGCCTGGCGAAGATGGTTCCGAACGAGTTAAAGATGGATCTGGCGAAGGCGCTCAAGCAATCGCCCGATTTTAAAGCGGCTTACGATACCGAAGAGGTCACGCGGGAACTGGTCGATACAGCGTTCGTGCTGGAGGATATTACGCGGAATTCGTCGGTCCACGCGGCGGGCGTGGTGATTGGTGATCAGCCGCTCGATAATGTTCTGCCACTGAAACAAGACGAGGACGGGACCATTGTCACGCAATACGCCATGGGACCGGTAGGTGATCTCGGTTTGCTCAAAATGGATTTTCTCGGGCTGAAGACCCTCACAGTCCTTCGTAATACATGCGAGCTGGTGAAGCTCACGAAAGGGATCGATGTTCCCATTGATCGGCTGCCGCTGAACGATCCGAAAACTTACGACCTCCTGAATAAAGCGAACACGGTGGGTGTGTTCCAATTGGAATCTGGCGGGATGCGCGATCTTTGCCGAAAATTTCAGATCAGCTCGGTCGAGCATATCACGGCGTTGATCTCGCTCTATCGGCCCGGCCCCATGGACCTGATCCCGGAATTTATCAAGCGGCGGCATGGCGAGGTGAAGATCGAGTATGAGCATCCGCTGCTCGAGCCCATCAGTAAGGAGACTTACGGCATCCTCGTCTATCAGGAACAGGTGATGCAGGCGGCCCAGGCGCTCGCGGGTTATACCCTCGGCGGCGCGGATATTTTGCGGCGCGCGATGGGCAAGAAAAAAGTGGAGGAGATGCAGAAGCAGCGCGAGAAATTCCTCAAGGGTTGCGCCGAGATCAACAGGATTTCCGCCTCGAAAGCAAACCAGGTTTTCGACCTGTTGGAGAAATTCGCGGGCTACGGTTTCAACAAATCACACGCGGCGGCCTACGCCATTGTCGCTTATCAAACAGCTTACCTGAAGGCCAATTACCCGGTCGAGTTCCTCAGCGCGATGATGACGAACGACATGAACGACACGGGCAAGCTGAGCATTCTCATCAATGAAGCGCGCACGTTTGGGGTGGAAGTTCTTCCTCCGGATGTGAATGAGAGCCAGGTGACCTTTGCTCCGGCGCGGGAAGGCACGGTGATTCGTTTTGGGTTGGCAGCCATCAAAGGGGTTGGGGAAATCGCGGTGCAAAGCATGCTCGCGGCCCGGCAAGCAGGGGGAAGATTTAAAAATCTGGCCGAGTTGTGCGAGCGTGTCGATACGCGCACTGTGAATCGCAAGGTGCTGGAAGCGCTTATTCGTTCCGGGGCCTGTGATACTTTCGGCGAAACGCGAGCGACGCTGTTCTCGCAAATCGACCGGACGCTCGCGCGCGCGGCCAGCATCATTCAGGATCGCCAGCGCGGCCAAGCGTCGCTCTTCGGCGCGCTAGAGGAAACATCGGCGGAGCAAAATGAGAGAGTTGCCCACCTGCCGGAGTGGCCGCAAAGCGAGATTCTCGCGGCGGAAAAGGAACTGCTCGGGTTCTACGTCACGGGCCATCCACTCACTCCCTTCGTGCCCTTGCTGGAGAAATACGCGATGCATAACAGCGTCACCGCCGCGCAGGTGTCGCCGCGGACGGTCACGCGCATTGGTGGAATGATCAGCGCGGTGCAACAAGGCATTTCAAAAAAGAGCGGCAAGCCGTACGCCATGGTCACATTGGAGGATCTGGAAGGATCGGTCCAAGTCCTCTGCATGAACGAGAATTTCGATAAATTCAAAGACCTCCTGAAGATGGGCAGCGCCATTCTCGTGATCGGCGAGGTCAATACGGGCGAAGACAAGCCGAAGGTCTTCCCGCAGGACATCATGCTGCTGGAAGATGCTCCGCGCCGATACACGAAGCAGGTTCATCTTCGGCTGCACACAGCGCATTTAACCATGGAAAAACTCGAGCAGGCGAAAGGCTTGGCTGCCACTTCGCCAGGAAAGATTCCTCTTTTCCTGTGCCTTCGCTACCCGACGGGAGAGGCGGTGTTCATCGAAGCCCACGAGAAGTTCTGGGTCGCGCCCACCCACCAGTTTCAACAGCAGGCCGATGAACTCTTCGGCGAAGAAACGTATTACGCCAAAGTCGATGTTACTCTTCCCGAGCCACAGAAACGGAAATGGGAAAAGCGGAATGGGGATAACGGGGAGTGAAG
>DASYTB010000641.1:0-2783 GCA_036002705.1 Verrucomicrobiia bacterium | reverse complement strand
GACCAACGAGTGCCAGGTCCCGCTGGCCAAAGATGCGCTCTCGGGCCTGGGCTCTTGCCGGAAGCTGCCTCTCGCGCTGAACCTCGAAGCGCACGCCTTCGAAGCACAAGGACAACCGGGGGAGGCCGCGGAAACCAACCTCCAGATCCTTCAGCTTGGGGAGGGAATTGAACACGGTGCTGATTCACCTGATGTGTGGAATGATTGTCGAGAAAATCGGATTGGCAGGACTAAAGTCCGTTCTGCCAGGGCTTCAATTTCAAGATAGGAGCGAGCGGGTGGCTCTCCTGAACAAAAAGAGAATCTCCTTCAACGAAGTGCAGGCCCGCGAACGCTCCTATGCGCGAATCGTTGAGCCAAACCTTTTCAAGCGCCTATGGTATTCGATTTACTGGCGCGTTTACTTTTTTGGTTTCGGGCCAAAACCGGACGTGGACGAGAAATACAATTCTCTCATCACGGACATTGATGAGACCGCGCGGACCGGAGCCGCGCAATAGATTAGCGGTCTTTCCGTTCTTCTCACTAAGCGCGTTATCGCCACGAGCAGGGATTCGTACCTCGAAGCTGTTCTCGAACGAATTCGGCAGCCTCCGGCACCTGTCAAGCCGCCCTTTCGTTCTTTCCATTGTGTCAAAGCTATGGACGTTCACGCCATCTCCTGTCAGGATACTGCAGTATCCCGAGCGGAGCAGACAGATATGGTCGCAAAGAGATATATGCACGATAACGGGCATTTTCGGCTCACGCGCAACCGCCGCGAGTTTATTCGCGACGCTTTTTGCGGGTTCGGCGGGCTGGCGCTGGCGTCGTTGTTGCAGGAGCAGCAGGCGGGCGCCGCGGCGATAAATCCACTCTCGGCGAAGCTCTCGCACCAGACCGCGAAGGCGCGGGCGGTGATATTTCTCTTCATGGCCGGCGGACCGAGCCACATCGAAACGTTCGATCCCAAGCCGCTCTTGAACAAACTGGATGGGCAGCCGCGGCCGAAGGAGTTCGGCGAAGCGAAATACCAGTTCATCCAGAACAACGCCAAACTGCTGGGCACGCGCCGCACTTTCAAAAAATACGGCCAGAGCGGCATCGAAGTTTCTGATCTTTTTCCGCACATCGCCCAATACATCGATGACATCGCCGTGATCCGCTCGATGTATGGCGATATGGTCGTTCACTCCGCCGCGCAGTACGAACTTTTCTCCGGCCGGATCGTTCCCGGTTTTCCGAGCATGGGTTCATGGGTTCTTTATGGCCTCGGCGCTGACACCGATTCGCTGCCCGCTTACGTGGTGATGCCCGATCCGCGCGGCGCGCTCGAAGCCGGGCTGCCCATGTATCAACAAGGGTTCCTTCCGGCGATTTATCAGCCGACCCTCTTTCGCCCCGGGGACAAGCCTGTTCTGAATTTGGACCTGCCCAACGGCGTTTCGTTCGCGCAGCGTCAGCGCACCCTTCGGCTTATTCGCGAACTCAACCAGCAAAACCTCGCGCCGAACGATGACGAGTTCGACGCCCGCATCAACGCCTACGATCTCGCCTTCCGCATGCAAACCGAAGCGCCGGAAGTGCTCGACCTCTCGCGAGAATCGCAAGCCACCCTCGACCTATATGGAGTTGGCAAAGAGCCGACGCACGATTATGGCCGGCGCTGTTTGCTTGCACGCAAGCTCGTCGAACACGGCGTCCGTTTCGTTTGTGTCGTTTCCGGCGGTGGCCCCGGCAATATGCAATGGGACGCGCATGATGACATCGAGGCGAACCATTTGCGCAAGGCCGCTGAAACCGATCAACCCGTCGCGGGCTTGCTCAAAGACCTGAAACAACGGGGCATGCTCGACAGCACGCTCGTCCTGTGGGGCGGGGAATTTGGCCGGTCACCGGAAGCGCAGTCGGGCCGGGGCCGTGATCATCATAATCTTGGCTTCAGTATGTGGATGGCTGGAGGTGGTGTCAAAGGCGGCCGGGTTGTCGGCGCGACAGACGATATTGGCCTGCGCGCCATCGAAAAGCCGTATCACTTCCGCGATTTCCATAACACGATTCTTCATCAACTCGGACTGAATCAGAATCGCCTTACTTATCCGCATCTGGGCCGCAACGAGCGGCTGACTTTTCTCGAGGGCAGCGTGATCGAGGAGATTGTTTGATGCGGATGAAAGAAGGCGCAAGATCGAGCCAGGAATGCGGCCGTCTCGGGCGCAACAGCCTTCGATTACCGGAGGGCCACTTTCGCTTTTGGATCCTTTCGGCGGTCGCGAGTTGCTGCGCCCGAGGACAGCCGCGCTCCTGGCTCGCATTCACGCTCTTCTTCGGCTTTTGCCAAACCGCACAATCGGCCGAAGCGCGCGTCGTGAAGGACATTGAATACGCGCGTATCGACTCGCTGTCGCTTAAATTGGATCTGTATCTTCCGGCCGCAAGCCAGCGCAAGCCGCTCATCGTGTGGGTTCATGGCGGCGCGTGGCGGTCCGGTTCGAAAGCAGAGATGCCGCTGGGCGAACTGGTCAAAGAAGGATATCCTGCGGCGAGTGTTGAGTATCGGCTTTCCCCGGTCGCGAAATTCCCGGCCCAAATCCACGATATTAAGGCCGCCATCCGTTTTCTTCGCGCAAAAGCGCAGGAGTTTAATATCGATGCGACGCGAATGGTCATCGCCGGTGGGTCAGCTGGCGGACACCTCGCCGCTCTGGTCGGCGTGACGAATCACGACCACGAACTGGAAGGGACAATCGGAGGCAACCTCGACCAAAGTTCCGCGGTGCAGGGAATCATCAGCTATTTCGGCG
>DASYTB010000640.1:0-4587 GCA_036002705.1 Verrucomicrobiia bacterium | reverse complement strand
GGCATGATCCTCCTGCGCCATCGGCTCGGCACGGAAAACGGAATTAATGCGCTGCGAACCGAGCTGCAGAAGGAAGCAAACCGTTATCCGATGCTCCTGCAAAAAATCCTCTATTCAGGAACACACACCTGCGACTGGATTCCGGTCGAAGCGATCGATCCGTTGGCGAATGAAGTGAAGCAGCTCAACGTTTCACGCGCCGAGAGAGAGGTGGCCGACGCTCTTCACGTTTTCCAGATTCAAATGGCGGAGTTGATCATTGCCGCCAAACACACCGGCAAGCCCATCTGCTTTTAGGTTCTTCGACGAGCACTGTTCCGCTCACTCCGTCTTGAGGACTGCCGGTTTTAAGGTCCAGGCCTGGAGCCGGGCGATATCCATGATTTTCGGCGCGCGAAATCCCTCCTTGTGAATGACCCAGCCGCCGAAGAGGTCGGGCGTATCTTTGGCGATGTATTTATCGAAATCGAGGGCAACTCTTTCCTTCCCAAAGGTAATTCCCTCGGCGGGATGGTCTGGTTTTGAGCGTTCGAGGTAGGCTTTGGCCAGTCCTTCGAGGAAATCCGCCGGCGAGATGGAGTCCGCGCCGACGAAAACCCGCGAGGGGACTCGGCCTTCATGGTCAATGAAGCCCGCGGCGTCGAGGACGGTTGTATCAAGGGCGGCCCAGGAAGCGAAAATCGGCTTCGTGGTTTCGCTGGACTGGTCCGGGCCGAAAAGCCCCTTCAGTTTCACCAGACTTGAACTCGTCTTGTTCTGAATCACTTCAGCCATGGCCCGCGTGAGCACTTCAAATTGATCGGCGGCAGACCAGTACTTTCCATGAATCTCGCGAAATTTAACGGTCGTCGCGTCCTGTGCGATGGCGCTCGCTAACTCCCGCACTTCGTCCTGCCTTAGAGCCTCATTCCTTAAAGGATCGGGGTAAAGCTCCGGCAATTCGCCCGCGCTGATAAAGCGCACGCCGGGGATGGTCTTAATATGATCGATGTATTCGCTGAACCGCTGGAAGGCCGCTTCGGTTTGTTCGGGCGAACGTTGGGGCGGGGCTTTCCAGGCTTCGCGCGGCGGGTTCGCGCCCCGGGCAAAGTTGAAGCCGTCCCAGAACGTTTGATGCACCCATTCGCATGGATGGTAGAAAATGCTGATTAATCCGCCGCCCTCGGCACGAAGCTGATCGGCGATTTGACCGACCTTCTTTTTTGCCGGTTCGACCGCGGACGGATCGTGCAAATCCATCCGGGTTTGATTCCGGCCCATGTTGTAAACGACCAGGGCATTTTCGTACCAGAACGGCTGCTGATTGAGGCCTACGTTGGTTCCGTCATCTACGTAACAAGGCACACCGTGAGGCGCGACGCCGATTTGCTGGAGGGCGGCGATGGCCTGCGAACCCCACGAGGAGCCGGGTTGGCCGTAACAGACCAACGTGGGAACGCCGAAAATCCTCCGTACGTCGGCGGCGCCTCCACCTTCGCGTCGGACGAACTCACCAACGCCGTCGAGGAAACCAGCTTCGGCCAGGTATTCAGAAGGGGTGGGGTGAACTGAATGGAAATTCGAGTGGTAACCAATGTCGTGCTTTTTGAGCGCGGCGATCACATCGGTGCGTCCGCGCCGTTCCAGCGTGCGGGCTTTTTCGCCAACGACTTTGAATGTGGCTCGAATTCCTTTCGAAGTCAGCAACTCCGCCAGACGTTTGGCCGAATCATCGCTCGCCGGCAGGAGATAATCTTCAGTGTCGAACCAGAGGATTACGTACACCGGACCATCGCCGCGGCCTTGCGCGACGGCAGGACAAATGGAGGAGATGACGAGAAGAGCGCAGACGAGAAAACGGCTGATGAACATTGCGGATGGCATGGCTCCTTTTACTGGAGAAGTGGTGTGAACCCCAAGCACGAAACGCCCTGCCGATAGAGACCTGCACTTGGCCTCGGCGCTCAGTTCACGCTGGTTAAAAGGAGCGGTGGTTCGTAGAAAAGCGCATGCTGAATTGCATTTGGCTTGGGCTGGTGATCGCAGCCGTGTTCATCGGCGGCGCTTCCGGCCGACTGAAGGATGTTGCCGACGGGGCGATCAAAGGCGCGGAGACTTCCGTGACCATTGCCCTCGGGCTGATCGGAGTGATGACGGTTTGGCTCGGCATTATGCGCCTGGCGGAACGTTCGGGATTCGTAAGTCTCATCGCCCGCACGTTGCGTCCATTGCTCCGATGGTTGTTTCCCGATGTGCCGGCGGACCATCCGGCGATGGGCTCGATGGTCATGAACATCGCCGCGAATATGCTGGGACTGGTGAACGCCGCCACACCACTCGGGTTGCGGGCGATGCGCGACCTCGAAAAGCTTAATCGCCATCCCGGCACCGCCACGAACGCGATGTGCACCTTCCTCGCGATTAATACCGGTTCGGTGCAATTGATTCCGATCACTGCGATTGCCGTGCTCGCCGCCGCGGGGTCAAAAGCGCCCTACGCCATCGTCGGGACGAGTCTGGTCGCGACTTTTTTCTCCAGCGCGGCCGGGCTGATCGCCGTGAAAACATTGGAGAAATTCACGGCATTCCGGCCAGGAACAGGACCGGCGGTGGGAGGCGAGGAGAAAGCGGATTCCCCGGAAGTGACAATTCAATCTGAACTTAAGCCGCTCAGTTCGTGGCGGAAAATTGTCTTGCTGGCTTTCTTGATTTTCTTTGCTGGAGCGGTCGCCTGGGCCGCATGGCCGGAAATTTTCGGAGCGGCTCTGACACCTGAGCAGCAAGCGCAGTCCGGCTCCATTCGTTTGGTGAACGCCATCTCAATAGCAGCCATTCCGTTTTTGCTCGCGCTTTTTCCGCTGTACGCCGGACTCAAAGATCTCAAGGTTTATGAGGAGTTTGTCGAGGGCGGCAAGGAAGGTTTTGCCGTCGCGATCAAGATCATTCCCTACCTTGTGGCAATGCTGCTCGCGATCTCGATGTTTCGTGGGGCCGGCGGAATTGAGTTACTCACACGCGCGGTGCGACCGATCCTGGACCTCCTGCGCTTTCCACCGGAGTTGCTCCCGATGGCTTTGATGCGCCCCTTGAGCGGAAGCGGTTCGCTCGCGATCTTTTCGGATCTAGTCAAGCAACTCGGCCCTGATAACCTGATCACGCGCATGGCCGGAACCATCTACGGCAGCACCGAAACGACATTCTACGTCGTGGCGGTGTATTTCGGCGCCGTCGGCATCCACCGAACGCGCCATGCAATACCGGCGGGGCTGATCGCTGATTTGGCGGGAATCATCGCGGCGGTAATTGTTTGCCGGATGGTATTTTGAACCTTTCTCCGTCACTTTGGCAGGTGCGCCAAAATGTACCTCCTCCTGTTCGCGAGCTGACGATGGTACGATGCGATTTCGTTATCAAACCGCTGCAAGGCTCCGGAAGGATTCTCGTGCATCACTTGGGCCCGTAGCGTGACCTCCGGACGCAGCCGCAACTTAAGCGCCTCGACAACGGGCCCGAATTTCTCCTCGTTGAAGACCGTCTCGCATAATTCGCGCAGTTTCGTTTCGAACTCTTTCCGGAATTGCGGATTCGCTAAAAGCGGTCCGGAAAAATAGCCGGGCGGGCGCCACCACTGTGCCCCGCCGCCGAACGGTCCGCCGCCAAAGAAACTTCGCACGCCTCCGCCTCCATTGTCTCCGTTCATCCCATAAGTGAGAGGCATATCGAACCAATCATAATTGTAGGGTCCTCCGTCATATTCGCCCCAGGTTTTGTCCTCGTCCCAGGGGATAATCTCCCATTTTCCGTCGCGATCAGGATGGTGATACGTGAAATAATTGTTGAAGAAACCATCCCAGTTTTCGATGCACATGTTCACCGCGTAATATCCCGCCACCTCGGGAACGTCGAAGTTCTCCTGAATGTAAGCCCATTGGGCCGCGCCCGACTTTCGGTTGAGGCCTTCGATCACGTTCACTACATCTTGATGACCCGTCTCAAGGTTTGTCTTTTTCTCATGCTGTCGCACCACGCCGTGCTCGTACCAAAGAATCTTGTAAAGATTGCCGTCCGGATTGCCACCCGTTCGCCCGAGAAAAGTTTTGTTCGGTTGCTCGATGAACAAATGATAGCCCAGTTGCCGCCCATCCATGACGAGCCGAAAGTGCCCGCTTTTTTCCGTCCGAACACCCGCCCTCCGGTAAAGCTCGTAAGCCAGATACTCCGAAAGCACCCACCGCGGCGGACCTTCAAAAATGATATTCAGGCCGCTCATCCCGTCCAAAAGTTGGTCCTTGAAAAAATGCGCCTTCCACCCCCCCGACCTGCGCCGGACTTGAACAAAATCGAACAATTCCGCCTGGCCTTCCGGCGGAACATAAACGAAAGCGCTGTTGCCGTTTTTAATCGCATCATTGCGTGGCGGCCCGAACTTCTGATTTCCGCCGCGAATCGGATCGAGATTCAAAACGGTGACGATCGGAATTTTCGGGGCCGTCGCGGGTTCCAAAAAATACGCGGAATACGATGAGCGAGGCTCATTGGGCGCCGGTTCGACGCGAGCGGGCCCATCTTTGCCGGCGGTCTTGATTCTGAAGCGCACCAGTGTTCCTG
>DASYTB010000639.1:0-7591 GCA_036002705.1 Verrucomicrobiia bacterium | reverse complement strand
GCGGGGTTTTGTTTCGCCGCAACGACCACGGGCCGCTGTGGTTGAATAGTATAGATTCGCTTCCAGGTGCGGCTTGCCTGCTTTGCCACTGTCGAAACGGCTTTTTCGAAGGGAGCCTGTTCAACTTTGAGATTGATGGTTGCAATCACCGAATCCTCCGGGATAACCATGGCCTTCGAAAAACGCGATAAGGCCAGTGCGGTGAAGTTCACGTCTTTGCCATCGATCTGCGCCGAAACGAGTTTGTTCGCGGCGCGCAGCGTGTTCCCGAAACCGCCCATCGAGCCCCATCGCGCGGTCGAAAGCTTATCGAAATTGGACCAGCCATTTTCCGCGGCGGGAACGTCCCCGTGGACCACTTTTTCAAATTTGCCTTCGGACGCGCTGGCCCGGTAAATGGGATACAGTGCGGTCCAGCGGGACCCGCTCTGCAAGGCGAGAATATCAAGCACCTGGTCGAGCGGCACCTTGTGCACGTTCAGGGTGATCAAACCGCCGACGTTCTTGTTCACGATAATGCGTTCCCAGGTCTGCCACTCGATTTTCGAGACTACCCGGTGGATGTCCATGTTGCGCACGTTCAGCGTGACCAGGTTTGCGTGCGCGAGGTACGCGCGGTAACCCACCCAAATCAAAACACCCGCAAGTACTACAGCCCCAATCACTCGTTTTCGTTTCATAGATGCAGTCCCGCTGTCTTCATTTGACGCAGATGAGCGCTCCCCGGTTTAAAAAAACTCTTCTCGCTCCATCCTTTACTTACGAGGCGACAAATTTGTTTCATGATTCTTCATTCCCGCGAGGACCTTCCGGGCCAACGTGGGGATGATTTCACGCTCGTTGGCGTGATTTACCGTGAAGGTCACCAAAATCAATTTCGCGCCGTCCGGCAGTTCCATATAAGCCGCGTCATGACGCGTCTCGCTTGTCCAACCTGCTTTGGACCAAAGCTTTGCGCCTGAAGGGAGGGCGGCGCCGGTAAAGCCGTGGCTCTGGTCGTCGGGATCGGAGGATTGCGCGCTTAAATCGCGTTTCAGCAGTTCCATCATTTGCGCGCTCCGCGACGCGGACACGGCCCGGCCCAGCGCAATCTCGGCGAGCAGGCGCGCCGTGGCATCGGTCGTCAAAGCATTGCGGTTGGTAAATCTCTCGCCGACAAAGACCCGTTCTCGGCCATATGGCCCCTCGCACCACGGTTTTTGGTTCGCGTTGATGTTCGCGTAACCGCGCGCGGCAAAATAACGATTGATGACACCCCGCTTGTTTTCCCACTCAGCCATTTGGTCCGGCGGCAGTTCCGGCCCGCCGGTCGTTCCGGTGATGACGTCCACCACGTAGTGAGTCGCTTCGTTGTAGGAGTCCACGATCATGTCGTGCATGGCACGGCGCAGTTCCTGGGTATCTGAGATTTTTCCATCTGCCATCCACTGATGCGCGGTCACGAGGTAGAACAGCTTGATTACGCTCGCTGGATAAATGCGCGTGTCACCCCGATGCGAGCCGCCGGTGACATGAGCTGGATCATGAACGTCGAGCAATGTGACAGCTATTTCATCGGCTTTAAGGTTCTTGGAGGAAAACTCTTGAACTGTTTCTTGAATCGCATTTTCCACCGTCCGATCAAGGGGCGCGGGGCGAGCGATGTTCAGCGAGTCAGCCGCAGCCGAGAACATAGTGGAGTAAAGGAAAAGGATTGGAAACGGCAAGAATCTGTGCGCAAGGCGTCGGCAGGCTTTTCCCCGGAAGGCGTTCATGTCTGCGGATCATACCCTCTTGCCAAAAATAATCATAGCTTTCATGGCTTTGAAGCTTGAAGCAGCGATTCTCATTTATAGGAGCATGGATATTCTTATCCGCGCGAAGTCTTGACGAATCCCCTCCTCGGACGGACAAAAATGTCCGCGCCGTTTCGGCGCTTTGCTTGAGTCCGCCGAGGCGAGTTTCGTTTGAGGCGACATTTCTCAAGGACCATCATCGACCCTATGCTGATTTTCTGGCGTGGAAAACCGACCGAAAAAGAAAGAAGCGAGATGGGTAAAGTGCCCGTGAAGGTAAAATCCTTCGCTAAAGTTTCCCATTGTGCTCAAAGATTTCTTCGATCGGCAGTTTGAGCAATCGCGCCATTTTGAAGGCCAGGGGCAGGCTCGGGTCATATTTCTCCGTCTCGATGGCGTTAATTGTTTGTCGGGAAACGCCGAGCTTCTCAGCCAGATCGGACTGCGACCATTCCCTGGCCGCCCTAAGTTCTCGAAGGCGATTTTTCATCGATACCGCCGGTTGATGATGACACTGCCGATGACATAGAGGAGAATCACCAGGGCAAAGGTCCCTTCCCATCCCAGGCCATGCTGAAACCGCCACAACAAAATGCCTCTGCCTTCGAGGAGACTCAGGCCGGTTGTGACTAAAACCGTTCCGGTGGTGGCAAAGAGGCAAGCACCGAGCTGGATGCTCCGCTGCAATTCATCCATGCCGCCAATCCATCTCGCGATGCTGCGCACGTAAAATAAGGTCGGCAAAAGCGGCGCAAGGACAACGATCGATTGCAACGGAGCACTCCATTCCAAATGATGTTGCAACAACCAACGGGACAGCGCGGCGAAGAGCACTGCCACGAAAGCCCACGCATTGAGTTTCATATCAGCCCGAAAGGAATAGGTTTTTCCGGGCTGAACCGATTCCGGCAGTATAAGTTTGTTCACGGCGGCAGTGTAAAGCATACTTGTCATATGTCAAGCATGCTTTACGTTATTCCGCCGATACTTCGCGGTTTCGGCGTAAGGTGTAAATCACTTGGGCTGCGCAAAAGAATAGTAAGCATTTCCCGGCTTCGTTTCGGGCTTGCCGCCGCCACCTGCGGCAATCAGCACAAATTGCTTTCTGTTCACGGAATAGGTCGCAGGCGTGGCATGGCCACCCGCCTCCATCTGAAATTCCCAAAGCTGCTTGCCGCTTGATTTATCAGACGCGTGAAACCACTCATCCATCGCCGCGCCAATAAAAACCAGCCCATGTCATCGCAGCGGTAAATCCAGGCGGGTTTTAGCTGCCGCACGTTCTCGCGATTGATTTGCCTCAACTCTGAATATTTCGTTCCCGACAAATCCCCGCCATAAACCGGCCAACCGCAATACGCTGCGGTGGCGCGCCAGCAGAACACGGTGGCGTACAAACCAAGAGTTCGGGATCGCATTCCCCAGAATAGGGAACTCTGCGCCGGAAATCAAAACAATCTCAGCCGCCTAACGTAATACCTCGGTCCTTGGGGGGGAGCGAGGCTCCGCCGAGCTTTCTTGCAGAATCGTGAAGCGGCTTCCGCAGAGCCTCGCGCCACCAAGACTGAGCCATTACCCGCTTAATTTAACGCATGCCGGGCGTGATAACGCTTTTGGCGGAAATCCATCGGGCCGTCGTTTCAAGGGCTTCGTTGGCTCTCTCCAGCGGAAATCGATGCGTGACCATGCTTTCAAACGGGAATTCCTTCTTATGCCCTCGAAGGAATTCGAGGCCGGCCTTCATATGGCGAGGTTCGCTGGACCAGGAGCCGAAAACTTGAAGCTGCTTGCGGGTGATGAGTTGCGGGTTGAATTGAATCGGCCCGGCATCGCAGTAATGTCCGAGCACAAGATATTTTCCGCCGTCGCGGCACATCTCCATTCCTTCGACGACAGCGCTGGGATGCCCGACACATTCCAGAACCACGTCGGCGCCATAACCGTTCGTTAGGCCACGAACGGCCTCAATCCGGGCGTTCGCGGTTTTGATTTCATCAATATTGACCGTGTGATCAGCGCCAAACCTTTTTGCCATTTCGAGCCGGCTTTGTGGCGCTCCCAGCACAATGACCTTCGAGCCTCCGGCGCTCTTGGCCACGGCCAAGGCCGAAATTCCGACCGGTCCCGCGCCTTGAACGACCACGATGTCTTGCCAGTCGATCCCAGTACGCTCGACACCATGAATCGCGGTGATCAACGCGCAACCCGCTCCAATGACCGATTCCGTCGGGAGATCGTCGGGGATTTTGAAGATGTTGCTGTTCGGCCGCAGGTAATGGAACTCGGCATATCCGCCGAGAAAATGAGGCCGTTCGTCGCAGCGATAACCGATGCCGTAGGCGCGCCGCTGAGGGCAGCGCGTTGGTTGCTTCTTCTCCGCGCAATAAAAACATTTCCCGCAGGAGTGGGTCGAAGTCCACGTCACGCGGTCCCCAACGGCTAGCGTCTGCCCGTTCCAATCCCGCTCCAACCCGGACCCCATTTGTTCGATGCGCCCAACCGTCTCATGCCCTAAGATGACCGGCAGATTGATCTTCAACTCGCCCTTCCAGAGATGCACGTCCGTGCCGCAGATGCCGGCCATCTCGGTGCGCACAAGCGCCGCGCCCGGTTCGAGTTGCGGCAGGGAGAATTCTCGCAGCGCCAGGGGCGATTTAAATTTTTCCAGGACTGAAGCAAAGGGCATAAGAGAACATCTTTGACACCTCCAGTGGTAATGGGAATAAAAGTGTCTTGCAAGGACAGCCCGCTCCGCCACGGCGTGGAGTCCAAACGGCGCGTGGGCGCGGGTCTCCCGCTTGCGCACGGATACCAACGTGTTAAAGATTCATTGTGAATTCCGATTTGGTGACTGTTGATCCTGAGATCATGAGTGGCGAGCCGGTCTTTAAGGGCGCGCGCGTTCCAGTCCGGAATCTGGTCGACTATTTAAGCGGAGGGCATTCATTGGAGGATTTCCTGGAAGGCTTTCCAGGAGTTGCACGCAGCCAGACGGTGGCATTTCTGGAGGAAGCCAGCGCGGCGTTTCTTGACCAGCTTTCGCCTCCTCAAAAAACCGCGTGAAAAATCTTTTTGGACCACAGCCTGGATTGGCGGTTGGTCCGCCATCCGCCCGGGCCACGATGCTCAACACACCGGGAAGCCGGTTGGGGCCAATTGAAAAACGGTGCTCTGCTTCGCAAGGCCAGTGATGACAACTTCGCCGTCTTCGTTACCTCAGATAAGAATCTTCCGCTCCAGCAAAACGTGAGCCGTCTTAACATTGCGGTGGTTGTGCTCGATGTGCTCGAATCGGATCGAGGACTGCGCGCCCAGAAGGCCGCTGCTGCTGGGGCGATTGAGTGATCTCAAAGCGGGAACTGTCACCGTTCATCTGAACGGTTTCCGTCCGAAAACCCGTGCCATTTTATAGACACAGAGTAAAAGATTCGGTGTAAGGTGAACGCATGAGTCGAGTACTGTTGAGCGGCCCGCCCCTGCCCGAGGAGTTGCAGAAGCAAATGTCCGACTTCATGCGCCAGCATTTCCCGAACGTGAGTTTCTTCCGCCCGCAAGCTGGGCAGTCCGGCGGCCCCGAATCCAGCGGCAGTGACACGCGTTCGGCGGCACACTTTCATTTCGATAAAAAGCCGCGCGACGTAAAGGCCTATCTGGACCGTTTCGTCATCAAACAGGAAGAGGCGAAAAAGGTTCTGAGCGTGGCGCTTTGTGATCATTACCAGCATGTGCGGCTGGCCCTGGACGGCAAAGACCAGCCCAATTACACGAAGCAAAACGTCATTCTCGTCGGGCCGACCGGCGTTGGCAAAACATATCTGGTTCGGAGCATCGCGGATTTGATTGGGGTGCCTTTCGTCAAAGCCGATGCCACGAAATTTTCGGAGACGGGTTATGTCGGCGGCGATGTTGAAGATCTCGTCCGCGAGTTGTATCGCCGCGCGGATGGAGACATTCAACGCGCGCAGTATGGGATCATCTACATCGACGAAATCGATAAGATCGCTTCCGCCGCGGGGCAGACGCGCGACGTCAGCGGCCGTGGTGTCCAAACCAATCTGCTGAAGCTGATGGAAGAAACCGAAGTGCCGACACGTTCGCAGCAGGATATCGCGGGACAGGTCCAGGCGATGCTCGAAATGCAGATGCGCGGAAAAAAAGGCACCTCCACGATTAACACGAAGCACATCCTGTTCATCGTGAGCGGCGCTTTCGACGGCTTGGAGAAAATCATCCGCCGTCGAATGCGCGAGGCCACGATTGGTTTCGCCGCCAAAGGAAATGAATTAACGGAACAAACTGCCCTCGAGCACGTGCAGACCCGCGATTTCATTGAGTTCGGCTTTGAACCTGAGTTCATCGGCCGCCTGCCCGTCCGGGTCGTTTGTCATCCGTTGGAGGCGGAGGATATGTTTAATATCCTCAAAAATTCCGAGGGCAGCATCGTTCGCCAATATGAGCAGACCTTCGCCGCTTATGGCATCGATGTCCTTTTCCAGGAGGATGGGCTGCGCAAAATCGCCGAACTCGCCAGCACCGAGCAAACCGGCGCGCGTGGTTTGATGACCGTTTGCGAACGGACCTTGCGCAATTTCAAATACGAACTTCCCTCCATGCTTTTGAAGCATTTCGAAGTGACTCGCAGGCTCGTGGAGAATCCCATCCAGGAATTGGAACGAATCCTCGCGGAAACCCAGCGTGAAAAACGGACGGTAGCGCGCCAATTGGTCCACGAGTTCGCCCACCGTTTTCAGGAGAGTCACAAGTTGAAGCTCAATTTCACGGATGAAGCCGCGGATTTACTCATTGAACTCGCCGAGCGTAACGCCGTTCCGGTGCGCGATCTCTGCGTTGACAAGTTCAAGGATTATCAGTTCGGCCTTAAGCTTATCGCCCAAAACACGGGCCAGCAGGAGTTCACCGTCGATCCTCCCGCCGTCAACGAACCGGATAAAATCTTAAGCGAGTGGGTGGTAGCGAGCTATCGTGGGAAAGAGCCTGTGGCCGGCGAAGCGCAGAGAGCGTCTTAGATAAAAGTATTTACACAGAGAAGACTGGTCACTAAAACCTTGCGGCCATATGCGATCCGCAGCCCCGGGTTCAAACGATATTCAGCCTCCGCCTCGGTCAAACGAAACTCCGGAGTCGCTGGACCTTAGGGGTGTGCAGCCGCCGGAAAACGTTCTGGCTGTCTTGAAGCGTGTTAGTCAGCTCGCACCGGGCGCGCAACTCGAGATTCGCCTCGATTCCAATCCGTTTCAGCTTTACGACCTGTTGCAGCAACGCGGATTCCTTCTGGTGGTACGGCAGGAAAACGGCGGTTACCGCGGATTAGTCACGCCACGCGATATTTAGTTCGCCTCCCACTGAGGTTGCTCTCCGGATTTTTCGAAAAATCCAGAGAAAAATTTCACAAAAACTTCCGTCCACCGCTTGAGATTCCATGGAGCTTGGCGATAATCAGCACAGATTGAAGAAGGGATTGAGGGGATTGCTCTTTAACAGATTTTGAAAGATTTAAACCCTGCCATGTTCGTGGTTAGAAACAAAGTCCTTTGACCGTAAATAACATGTAAATGGGGCATTAGCCGTGGTTTTTAACGACAGGCCTTCGTTGGAAGCCGACAAAAACCCGGTCGTCCCGCTGTTTCTACAGTCAGTTCAAAGGAACTGTTAATACACGGCATAACGGTGGGGTTTTTCTTTTTTTAGCCGCCCACAGAAAGCGTGTTGGCTAGGCTTTTCGAAAGGCGTTCCAGTTCTCCAGGCAACGCCTGGCTGTTTCAAATTCGGAGAAGCGGCTTCCTTCCTGTTCAATC
>DASYTB010000638.1:0-3479 GCA_036002705.1 Verrucomicrobiia bacterium | reverse complement strand
CAGGGGTGCGGTGAAAGTGCTCTTTTAGGTAGTGACGGTGTTGTGCTTGATTAGCCTCAAAAATCAGGCATTTTGGTGTCGGAAACGAGGTCTTGAAAGACCGATTCCGACTCCCGCCTTAAAACTCGCCTTTTATCCCCTGACTGCTGGGCCAGTACTCCACCAAAACTCGCTTGGCCGCCTTCGGCAGCTCGCGGCCGAAAATCCGAGGAAATTGCTGAAAATCTTCGGGCGCGAGTTGAAAACGGACCCTCGCCTCCCTTGAATTCTCGACCGTAATTCTCGAAGCGTAAGAGCCCATGTGCAAATAAATCAAAGCACCCGGGCGGCGGGGGAAACCATTTTCGTAAAAATTCTGTCCAATTTTCGGATTTTGCCGGAAGTATTGGTAGATTCCGTACAATGCCACCCGACTCGACGAACCGGTTTGGGGACCAAAACGCCGCGCAGCAACGATTTCTTTCGCTGTTCATGCGCAGCGAGAGGGAGATCTTTCGCTATGTGGCGGCTTTGGTGCCCGGTGTCCTGGATGCGGAGGATATTGTTCAACAGACGGCGATCGCCCTTTGGGAGAAATTTGACGCTTATGACCCGGCTCAACCTTTCACCCCATGGGCTTGCCGGTTCGCCTTGAACAAAGCGCGACAATGGATCGAGCGGCGACAACGCTGGCAGGTCTTGCTGGAGTCCGGTTTGGCTGAGGAATTAGTCCAGCGGCGAGAGGCGCTGCGGCCAGAGATTGAGATTCAACTGAGGCATTTAGAAAGTTGCCTTGGCAAGTTGCCCAAGGATCAGCGCGAGTTGGTGGAAGGGTACTATTATCACCGGACGGGGGTTGAGGCTCTTTCGGACAGTTCTGGGCGGACCGTGCAAGCAACTTACAAAGCGTTGCAGCGAATCCGACAGTCGCTGTTGGTTTGTGTCAATCGCGCATGCAATCCGGAGGGAGCCGCGTGAAAATCGAGTTTCCTTCCAGCGAATTCGACGATGTGGTGGCGGCGGTGTGTCATGGCGCGGCCTCGGAAGAAAAAGCCAGGGCACTCAACGAATTGCTGCGTAAAAATGCCTCTGCATTGGATGAGTATATTATCCGGCTCGAATTGCACTCGCACCTGGCGTCGGAGCGGGACTTGTTTGCCTCGGCGGATACTCAAAAGACGGCTGGGATCAGAACAGACAGAATACTTAGTCTTCCACGCGGCGTTTCAGGCAGACGAAGCAAGCTGACGACTTGGACGATCGCGTTGGCTGCATGTTTGGCCTTGTGGGCGGCGGGGGTATGGAAGTTTCGGCTGGCGGAACGAAGCATTACAACCAGCAAAGCGATTGCGATGCTGAGCCGGACGGCCGATGCGCAATGGGTTCAGGGGAAAGAAATCCCGCGGTTGGGCGCTCCTCTGGAGCCCGGGCATCTTCAACTTCAGGCTGGGTTGGCGGAGGTAAGCTTCTACTGTGGCGCGCGGCTCTTGATCGAGGGCCCGGCCGATGTTCAACTGATTTCGCAGAGCAGCGCTTTCTGCAAGAACGGCCGCATCGTTGCTGAAGTTCCAAATCAGGCGCGCGGGTTCCAAATCCAAACGCCTCACTCGGTTCTGTCCGATTTGGGAGGTTCGGTTGGGGTGGAGGTGAAAACCGAAGAGACGGAGGTTCACGCGTTTAAAGGGACGGTTAAGGTAATGGGCTATGCAGTGGAGGAAGGTTTAGCGGCGAGAATTGATCGCGCGGGCGCTGTGCGATTGATTGAGGCTCAACAGGAATCGTTTAATTTACCTTTTGATTTACAGGCCAAGTCAGTGGCAGCCGACGCACGCCGCCATGACCAATGGCGCACAGCGTGTAAACGGCTGGAATCCGACCAGTCTCTGGTCGTGCATTTCGACTTCGAAAATGTGGCTCCTTCGGGTTCGCAGCTTCGCAATTTAGGAAAGTCGGTGATGGACGTGACGGACGCGGCGATTGTGGGCTGCCAACGGACGGAAGGCCGATGGCCGAAGAAAGGGGCGTTGGCATTTCAAAGTGTCAGCGACCGGGTCCGATTGACGGTTCCCGGCGAATTCCAGGCGTTGACACTCACAGCCTGGGTCTGTGTGAAGGGGCTGGATCGCAAGATAAATTCGCTCTTTATGAGTGACGGATTTGAAGCCGGAACTGTCCATTGGGTGATCCGCCGTGACGGAGTGCTGGGCCTAACGGTCATCGGGACGCGTCCGAGCGACTATCAAATCGTAACGAGTCCGCCAGTAATCTCATTGGACGAGTTCGGGACGTGGATGCATTTGGCCGTCGTGCTTGATGCGAAACGCGTCACTCACTTTGTGAACGGTTTTCCCGTAGCGGAAAGCGCGTTAAAAATCGGGCCGCCGTACCGCGTCGGCGCCGCTGAGTTAGGAAATTGGAATCCCAAAGGATTTCCTGAAAAAGATCCATTTATGATCCGGAATTTTAGCGGCGGAATGGATGAATTCTGCCTTTTCAGCCGGGCGTTATCTGAGCGTGAGATTCGGTCGCTCTATTCCCAAGGTAGACCGCAACCGGAGCCAATCGCCCAAAACAGTGCAGTAAAACAAAGCCTAAACCCATGAAATCGAAAACCATGATCCTATGCGTGGCGCTAGTCTCGTTAAGACTGGTCGGCGCGCAAACCAATGAGCCCGCCAACGACTGGAAACCAGCCCCCACAAATCAGGGCGGAAAAGAGTATCCGCAGGTTAACTCCGAAGGCCGCGTCAAATTCCGGATCGTTGCGCCCGAGGCGAAGAGCGTCGGATGCACGTTCCGCGACAGCAGTGAATTTAAAAAGGGGGATGACGGGGCCTGGTATGGATACTCGCGACCGCTGGACAAAGGCTTTCACTATTACATGCTCAAAATTGATGGCGCTGAAGTTCCTGATCCTAACAGTCTGTTCTTCTATGGCGCCGGACGCTGGGGCAGCGCAGTGGAAATTCCGGCGAAGGATCGTGATTTCTATTCTCTGAAGAACGTGCCACATGGGCAGCTTCGTGAGATTTGGTATTTTTCAAAATCGTCCAACACGAATCGGCACGCGTTTGTTTACACGCCGCCCGGTTACGACAAGGACACAAAGAAACGGTATCCGGTTCTTTATCTGCAACACGGCGCTGGCGAAGACGAAACCGGTTGGGGACGCCAGGGGAACGCAGGCTGGATTATGGACAACCTGCTCGCGGAAGGAAAAACCAAACCGTTCATCATCGCCATGGAATTTGGAGGCAATCCGTTTGCCGCAGGCGCGCGCCGTCCGACAAATGCGCCGCCCACTGCTGCGAGCGCCAGTGGGACGAACAATGCTGCCGGTCCAGAACGGCGTCCCAATTTCAACTTCAGCGCGTTTGAGCACGCGCTCATTGATGATTTCATTCCATACATCGATGCAAATTTCCGCACCATCGCCGATCAACCGCATCGAGCGATGGCAGGCCTTTCGATGGGTGGCATGCAGACGCGCGCCATCACGC
>DASYTB010000637.1:0-4394 GCA_036002705.1 Verrucomicrobiia bacterium | reverse complement strand
CGTCGAGGAAACCGCCGGTTTCGCCGGCTTCGACCATCGCCACGTAAACGCGCGGAAAAGTATCCGGAAAGCGGGCCATCGCGTCGGCCAGGGCCATGCCATCAACGACCAGGTCGTGAAGCTCTTTCCAGCGCGTTCGTGCGACCGGACTGGCCGCCTCCTTTTGCAGGATGACCAGCGCGCGGCTCAGCGGAACGCCCGCGGCCAGAAGACTCGAGAGCAGCCGGGTGAAATTCTCCAGGATGCGCGCGGAAATCTTGGTGCCGCCCCCGAGCGAAAGCTTAAGAGAAGAGCCCTGCGAAGATTCTTTTCCGGCAGTGGCTGATTCCGGTTTTGGGGATTTGGCTGTGGGCTTGCCATTGGCAGCCACGGCTTTCCCATTGGCCTTGCCGTTCTTCTGCTCACGCAAAACGATGGGCCGCAACCCCCGGCTCTCGATCTGGCGAAAGGCCTCCTGCCTTCCTCCAGCCTCGAGTTTGCCTTCGGAAATCTTGCCATCGAGCTGGATCGCTCTGTATTCGAAGAGGGCCATTGAAATTCTCTCAGAGCTGCGCGGCCTCGAAAGGAACGACACTTTCCTCGGCGTTGGTCACCACGGATTGGTCCTTCGTTACGCGCAAAACTTCTTCCGGCGTTGTGATCCCGGCGGCAACCAGCCGCCACCCATCTTCGGACAACATCTTCATGCCGCCTTGCTGGGCCACTTCCCGGATCTGGTCGCTTGAACAATTCTTCAAAATCATCTGTCGAATGCGATTGGTGCTGTCCATCCACTCGAAAATCGCGCGCCGGCCATGATAACCAGTGTTACGGCAGGCCCGGCAACCAACCGTCCGATAAATCACCACCTCGGGCGAAAGGTCCAACTGCGCTTTGATCGACCGCGCGGTGTCTGAACGATCCTCTTCCTTGCACTCGGGACAAAGCACGCGAACCAGCCGCTGGGCGAGCACCGCTTCGAGCGAGGACGCGACCAGATAAGGCTCGACGCCCATATCGACCAGGCGCGTCAGGGCGCCGGGGGCGTCGTTGGTGTGCAGCGTCGAAAAAACAAGATGGCCGGTGAGCGAGGCTTGCACGGCGATTTGGGCCGTTTCAGCATCGCGAATTTCGCCGACGAGAATCACATCAGGATCATGGCGCAAAATCGATCGCAAACCGCGCGCGAAAGTCAGCCCGGACTTTTCGGAAACCTGGATTTGATTGACGCCCTTCAGTTGGTACTCGATCGGATCTTCAATCGTAATGATCTTCCGCACCGCATCATTGATTTCGTTCAGCGCGGTATAAAGCGTCGAGGTTTTGCCGCTGCCCGTCGGACCGGTCACAAGCACAATCCCGTGCGGCAACCCCAAAATCTTGCGGAAGGAGCGGAGCACATGCGCATCCATTCCCATCGAGTCCATTTTGCGCAATCCGCCACTCTGCCGCAAAAGACGCATGACTACCGCCTCGCCGTGCAGCATGGGAATCACCGAAACACGGATATCAATGTCCGTGTCTTCCAGGCGAATTTTGATGCGTCCGTCCTGGGGAAGACGTTTCTCCGCGATATTCAAATGACTCAAAATCTTGACGCGGGAGACGATCGCCGGCTGGAAACGCTTGATCTGCGCGGGCACGGGGACTTCCTGCAGCACGCCGTCGATTCGGTAGCGGATGCGCAATTCATCTTCAAAGGGCTCGAGGTGAACGTCCGAGGCGCGGAGTTCGACCGCGTCCTTTAAGACCTGGTTCACGAACCGGATGATCGAGGCATCTTCCGCCGCGCTATCGAGGTTATTATCCTCGCGATTTTCGTCATCCACCACCTCGAGGCCGGATTCTTCATCCAGCGTGCCGATGGTGTCCGCGCCTACGCCGAGGCGTTTTTTGATCTCGCGTTCAATCGCCTCGCGCGGCGCGAGGACCGGACCCAATTGCAATCCGGTCATGGTTCGCAGGACATCCAGCCCCTGCGTCGCGAACAAGCGGCTGGTGGCGACTTCCACCTTGCCGTTGGTGCGGCGAAGGGGCAGGAGCTGTTCCTTCAAAAGGATACGAGCCGGAAAAAGAGAAAGTAATTGGCGGTCCGGCTCGACGTCCTCCAGCGTGCTGAATGGGACCGCATATTCGTGGGCCAGCCAGCGCAGGACATCATCCTCGCCGCCAAACGCGGTCCTGCCATTGTTGAGCAGGGCCGCGTCCTGGGAGGAAAGCTGCTTGGCTTCCACCATCCGGTCCAGCAACTGCTGGAATTCACCATTCACAAGTAAAGACATTGTACCGCCAATTCTCGAAGATAACAGGGCTAAATCTAGTCAAGCAGGCCATTCAGCACCGCGACCGCTTCCTGGCGCGAGGTCAGAACCTTCCGCAGGTCGTCCTGGGTCTGTTCCAGCTTGGCGCGCTTTTCCTTCCGCGAATCGCGATATTTGGCCAGCTTGGCTTTAACCTCGTCGGTCGAGGCCTTCGATTCAATCGCCTTCTGGAGCGCTTCCGCCTCGGGGCTCGGCTCGCCGCCGAAACCACCGCGCCGGCGATTACCGCCCTGATTGTTGTCGGCGTTGGCATTGTCGCCGCCCGGTCGCGGCCCTCGAAAACCCATTCCGCCGCCGAAACCAACGTCGCGGCGCGCTTCCATGACCTTCGTAATGCGATCCGAAATTGGCTTCCATTCCGCGTCATCCTTGACATCCATTTGCTCGCGGAGCCGGTCCAGCATTCTCTGCCGCATCTGTTCCGGATCGAAATTTCCCCGGCGCCCCCCTTGCGCCAGACTTGTGGTGGACGTGAGGCTCAGCACCGTTGTGACCAGAGCCACCATTGCCGATAATTTTAAAAACTTCATAATCGTTAAACGTTGTTCATCTCAAGAGACGCTCGGGGGGTGTGCTTGGTAACGCACATTTTTCCCCGCCCGCCCAAGAACGCCCTGAATACCCTTCCAATCCCTTGCCGGAGACAGCCTAAGGAACCTCAGATTTCCGCGTGCCAAGACACGTCAACGCCATCAATTATTCGTGGACGAGTTCAAGAATCGTCGGTCTTTCGGAATTCGGACTTCTTTCCGTTTAAGGCCTCGGATTTCGGCCTTGACCTCGCGTTCGAATGGTAATTGGTCTAAATTCGAATCCCAAATTCCCCTTGCCCATCTTAGCAATTCTGATTCACTGGCTAAGTTCCCTTTGGGGTGGCATGAAAGCCAAACGACCAATTTGCGGGGCCGGTTTCACCCTCGTCGAGCTGCTCGTTGTCATCGCGATCATCGCCCTTCTCGCCTCGCTCCTCCTCCCCGCCCTGTCGCGAGCCAAAATCAAGGCGCAAAACGCCAAATGCCAGGGCAACCTTCGGCAAATCGGCCTCGGCTTTGCCCTGTATCTCGCGGACCATGGACGTTACCCGTATGGCATAACGCTCGATCTGACCTCCACCACCCACCAAGGAAGTAACTATTTTACGGGATTTCTCGGCTGGTGGTACGATCGAGTGGAACCCTACGTCTCCGCTCAATGGACCAACTCCATCTGGATTTGTCCCCTCAATCCGAACCAACCGCCGAATCTCGTCTTCAATCAGCCCGGCCAAATAAGCTATAACGTCGCCCAGGGGAGTTACGGCTATAATATTTTGGGAACAGATGTCGCGCGGCAATTGCTCCATCAGGGGACCAGACTTGGCCTGGGAGATACCGCCTACTACGGCCCTACCAGCACTCCTTCTCCTCTTTCTCTGACCGAAAGCGAGATTCGTTCTCCTGCCCAAATGATCCTGGTTGGGGATGCCTTTTACGGCTCGCCCCAAATCTCACCCAATCGAGTTGAGGCCGTCATGCAATTGCCCGGCGTGGACGTGAAAAGATGGTTTCCGCACCTCACCGGCGCAAACATGGCCTTCTGCGACGGCCATGTCGAATATCTAAAAAACGCCGCCCTCTATGACGCGACGGACACCGCCCGCCGCCGCTGGAACAGCGACAACGAACCGCATCCAGA
This sequence comes from Verrucomicrobiia bacterium, assembly GCA_036002705.1. Classification (GTDB taxonomy): domain Bacteria; phylum Verrucomicrobiota; class Verrucomicrobiia; order Limisphaerales; family SXQI01; genus DASVNK01. The sequence continues at coordinate 420 of DASYTB010000637.1, read as the reverse complement.
AACGTGGTGATCGAGGACACTTATGCGAGCCCATATTCCATTAACACACTGCTTTCGCTGCTTTAGCTGGGTGAAACCGAACCGAGAACGACACCAAAACCGTTTCCAACGGTTTCCCCGTCGGCAGAATTCGTGTGGTTTCGTGAAATTAGTGTCGAACCGCGCCCGCGCCTTCACCCTCATCGAACTCCTCGTCGCCATCGCCATCATCGCCATCATCGCTTCCCTGTTGCTCCCAGCGCTCTCCCAGGCGAAGGCCAAAGCCTGGAACATCCGATGCATAAGCAATCTGCGCCAGATTACGTTGACCTATACAATGACTATCGAACGCGATTCAGGTCGGTTTTTGGATCCCTATCCGGTGGGCAGCACCATCGATCGAGAGCAATTCTATGCTCAGACCGGCGGCGGCGAATGGCA
>DASYTB010000636.1:0-7563 GCA_036002705.1 Verrucomicrobiia bacterium | reverse complement strand
GTTGGCCGCGTATAAGTCCGGCCAGCCGTCGCCATCATAATCCTGCCACGCCGCGCCGATGGTCGCGCCGCCATCCTTCACGATTCGCCCCACGGTGATCTTGGTGAAGGTCCCGTCGCCGTTATTGTGCAGGAGGGCATTGTTATTGCCGCCGCCATTCGAAATGAACAGATCGATCCAGCCATCCCGGTCGTAATCCCCCCAGCTCCCGCTCCACGAATTGGCTCCAGTGGCGCCGGCGAACGGCGTTACTTTGGTGAACGTGCCATCGCCATTGTTTCGGTAGAGATAATTGGAACCGAGATTCGCGACGAAGAGATCCAGCCGGCCATCGTTATCATAATCCGCCCAACTGCCGCCGTAACCCGAGATGGAGGCAGGCGCGGAGTTCATCAATTTGGCGAAGGTGCCATCACCGTTGTTACGATAAAGGAAGTTCTTTGTGCCGCCATTGCCCACGAACAAATCGGGATAGCCATCGCCATCAAAATCGCCCCAGGCACAGCCGGAAGAATCCCCGCCATCGGTGGCGATACTGCCGAAGGTAATCCGGGTAAAAGTTACGGACTGATTGTTCGACGGCGAGGCCTCGACCGGGAAGCTGCTCCGTGCCAGGAAGGAAAGATGAAGGAGGACGATGGTTACCGCCACCAGATGGTTTTCTGAAATCATGGCCGCAGGTTATCCAGCGGCTTCGCATCGCCGAAACGCTTTTGTGACAAGTCGCGATGGGCGCGTGATAAAGCGTCACGCGCCGGTGATTACCCGGCCTTCTCGAGGTGTGTGACGGCGCGATCCAAATTGGCACGATAGACACGCGTGACCGGGACGCGACAGCCATTTTGCAATATAAGAATGGAATCGCCGTGAAAGAGCGGCTGCCACTCCCGGACGCGTTCGAGATTCACCAGGGCAGAGCGATTCACGCGGAGAAAATTCTTTCGGGCGAGCCTGGTTTCGATGGAACTCATCGTTTCCCGCACGACAAAGCGTTCCTGGCCGCAATGCAGGCGAAGATAGTTGCCTTCGGCTTCGATCCAATCGATCTCACGCGTTTTCACGAAGGTCACCCGCCCGGTTTGCCGCACCACGATGCGGTCGAGTTCCGAGGATTGACTTTGCGACTGATTTTGCCACTTTTCGAGCGCGGCAAGGAGACGTGACTGTTGGGCCGCGGCGGTGTGATTCTGAAGATTTCCGCGGGCGCGCGCGATGGCCTGCCGGAGGCGATCGTATTCGAAGGGCTTGAGCAGGTAATCCATGGCGTGCAGCTCGAAGGCACGAATGGCATGCTGATCGTGCGCCGTGATGAAGATGACGAGCGGCCAGCGTTCGGTCGGAATATGTTTCAGCACCTCAAAGCCATCGAAGCCAGGAAGCTGGATATCGAGGAATAACAGGTCGGGGGAAAAGCGATCGAGCGCAGCCACGGCTGATGGCCCACTGGCGGCCTCGCCCACGATTTCAATGTCGGGTTCGGCGCTCGCCAAAGTGGCCACCAAATCGCGGGCCGGTTTTTCATCGTCCACGATCAAGGCGCGAATTTTCATGCGGAAAGCGCTGGAACGGGACGGAAGGGAAGAGAGAGCCGTGCCGTGATTCCGCCCATCGCGTTTTCGACGAGGTCCATGCTTTGCTCTTCGCCGTAAAGTTTGTGCAGGCGTTCGCGGCTATTGCTCAAGCCGATATGTTCTGACTCGCCATCTGTTGGGACGCGCGTGCGGTTGATGGGCGCGCCCGGCCCATTATCCGAAACAGAAAGGACCAGGTGGGAATTTTCGGCGGTCGCGCGAAGTTCGATCCGGCCATCGCTTTCCCGGTGTTCGACGGCATGCCGAATGGCGTTTTCCACAATGGGTTGAAGGATCATGTTGGGCACCGCAGCCTGAAGTGTGGCCGGGTCAACCGCCATCTCTAGAATCAGGCGATCGCCGAAGCGGATTTTTTGGAGGTCGAGATAACGGGAAAGGAAATCAATTTCCTGGTGAAGCGGGACCTCTGCCTGGCGCGGATTATTGAGGGCAAGCCGCAAAAGTTCGGCGAGGCGCGCAAGCATGGCATTGGCTCGGGGAACATCGGTTAGCATCATGGATGAAACCGCGTTGAGCGTATTGAAGAGGAAATGAGGGTTCAGTTGCATGCGCAAGGTTTGCAATTGGGCAAGGGCCAGCCGCGCCGAGAGTTCCGCCGACTCCTGCTCGCTCTCACGGAGAGAGCGGTGATAATTCCGAGCCTGCCAGGCGAAAACGATGACCCAATAGACGGCGAAATTATAATGAAGCCGATTGGCCAGTAGGGCCCTCAACGCGGAGCCGAAGAAGACCGGTTGATGGGTAACCCAGCCTTGAAAACGCGCCGCAAGGGCGCAAAGAACGGCGTGAACCGCGGCGAGAAAAAAACCGGCGACGGCATGAATTCCGAGATTTTTTGGCCAAATTTGGCGGTCAAACCGAAAGGTTCGGCAGAGCCAAAAAACCAGGGGAGCGAGCAAGGCCCACTCGTACCAATCACCTAACGCCCAATAAAGCGCCTGCCCCCAGCTCACGGAACGGCCAAGGGAAGCCGCGGTAAAATAGATTTGCGCCGTAAAAAAGAGGCCGATGGTGGTCGCGGCGGCAAAGACCATGGCGCTCCCCGACAGCCCGCGGCTCTTCTGGGAGCGGTTAATCACCCGTGGCAAAGTGTTCGTGTCGTTCTGCATTTGCAACAGAATCCCTCTTCCGTCGCCTGGCCCTTGTAACAGCGCAATTCTATTCCGGCGGGGAGCCAAGTCGATTAATTAATGAAGAGTGCTAATGAGCTTGCTGAATTCGCTGGGTTCCGGCGGGCTCTGTGGTATTATTTGTACATGCGAGCGCGACTGCTCCTTTGGTTTTCTCTCGCTATTAACGCCCTGCTGGCAGGCATGATTGTCCTGCTCTCGCGGGATTCCATGCGCCAGTTTTCGGACGCGAACATTGTCGTGCAGGGGCGTGCCGGCGATGCACCGAGGCTGTATAAAACGAATGTGGTCGTCAGACGGCAGCCGTTCATGTGGAACGAAATCGAATCCACGAATTACCCGACCTATATCGCCAATCTGAGGCGCATTGGGTGCCCGCAGAAGACGATTCGGGATATTATCGTGGCCGATGTGAATGATCTGTTCGCGGAACGGATAGCCCATGAAATTGTCATTCCCGAGCAGAAATGGTGGCTGCCGGACCCGGACATGGATGCGTTGGAGGCTGGGATGAACCAGGTGCACGCGCTGGAAGCGGAGAAGAACCAGATGTTAACCGAGTTACTCGGGCCGGACTGGAATGTTCCGCCGCGACCCAATAATCCCGGAAACGCGTTGCACTTTGACGGGCCCGTCCTAAGCAAACTTTCTCCCGAAGTGAAATCAACCGTGGAGCAGATCGAGGCAAACGCGCAACGATCCCGCGCGGAAATTCTCGAGCGGGCCCGCCAGCAGCAGGAGCAGGCCGATCCCGTGGAACTTTCCCGGTTGCAGCAGGAGACGCGACGGCAGTTGGCCAGTGTGCTTACGCCGGATCAGTTGGAGGAGTACCTCTTGCGTTATTCGCGCACCGCGGAAACGATGAGAGAACAATTGCGCGGATATGGCGCGGACGTGGATGAATTCCGACGAATCTTCCGGGCGCGCGACGCTTATGAGCAGCAAATCGCCGCGCTCACCGGGAATGATCCTGGCACGCTGCAACGCAGAAATGAACTGACCCGCCAGGAGGATGAAGCCGTGCGCCAGGCGCTCGGCCCGGAACGCTTCAGCCTTTATCAACTGACGGAAAATCCGCTTTTCCGCCAGGCCCAGGAGGAAGCACAGCAGAACGGCGCTCCCGCGGACAAGGTCATTCCCATTTTTCGTATTAACCAGGCCGTGCTGAATGAAATGGCGCGCATCCAGAACGACCACTCACTTTCAGAAGACCAGCGCAAGACCGCCCTGGCGATGGTCCAACAGCAACAGCGCAATTCCATCGATCGGATCATTGCGAATGCTCCGGCGGTGGAAATGCCCCCGATGCCCGAGGTCATTGCCGTGCCAGTTGGCCCGCCGCCGCCTCCTGCATTGCTTCCAGCCAACTACCCGATGTTAGCGCCTTTACCTCCAGCGCCCATTCCTGGACCATGAGCGCGGAGTGGCGAAAGATTGGTCCTCAGATTTGGCTGGCGGCGTTGATCCTTTTGATCATGGGCTGCGCCACAAACTCGACAATAGAAACACGCCGGCAGGAAAAAGCCGCTCCCTACGCGTCACTTTCTCCCGCGGAGAAGGTGCTGGTGGATGCCGGCCAAATCAAAACGGGAATGAGCGCCGATGCGGTTTACATCGCCTGGGGCAAACCAGCCGAGGTTCTCGAGAGCGAAGACCAAAACGGGCATATCACGAGTTGGCGCTATTACGGAAGCTGGATGCAGGAATCCCGCTATTGGGCTTACCGGGAAACCAGCCGGCACGGGGACGATCTGTATCTCGAGAGATACCTGGTGTCCGATTACCAACCGCGCGATTACGTCCGGGCGGAAATTGATTTCAAAGAGGGGAAAGTAGTTTCGTGGCGAACTCTTCCCCGGCCCGCGTACTAAGTGCCCCAGGATCGTATCGCTCATGCGCTTCACGGTGAAATTAAATTGATATTATACAGCCGGCGCTTCTCGCTCCAACGCCGCGAGCGGAAATAAACCGACTTACGCCTTGAAATCGGTGGGACGTTCAGGCCAAATGCGCACTCTGACATGCGCCTATGACTTTGGGTGACATCCTGCAGAAAGAACAAATTATCACCGAGCTCAAAGCTTCCAATCGCTGGGAAGCCATTGATGAGCTGATCGGGCGTTTGGTGGAGTGTGGCAAGATCCGGCCGGAAAACCGCGATCAAATCGCGGCGGTGGTCAAGAAGCGCGAAACTTCCATGAGCACGGGGATTGGCTTCGGGATTGGGATTCCGCATGCCTCGACGGACCTGATCTACGAAGTGGTTGGCGCTTTTGGCCGCTCAGCCAAGGGCGTTAATTTCGACGCGCTGGATAATCAGCCCGTTCATCTGGTCATGTTATTCCTGGTTCCTCAGGGGCAATTTCAAAAGCATCTGCATACGCTGGCGAACATCGCGAAGCTCCTTCACAATAAAGATTTCCGGACGGCGCTGGAGCAATCTCCGGACGCGGAAGGCATGATGAAGATCATCAAGGACCCGCAGCGCGCTTCGGCGTAGCCTTTTTAAAAACCGCCTCGTTAATCACCCATGGATTCTCGATTTGGAAGCCCCTCATGGCTTCCAAGGCCGGCGCGCTGGAGCGTTCGAATTGTTTTACTCGTGCGAGTGTCAGGTGCGGCGTGAACGGGCGGTCCTCGGGCGGTTCGCCAAACGTCTGGGTGGCCCCTGTAATCTCCGCGTAGAGCTGCTGCAAGCGTTTCATCCGCGGGTCTCATTCCAGCCCAAATAACGCGTGGCCGTTTCACCGAGGGAAAGCATCCGATTTCCGTGCAGTGAATTTTCAACGCCGGGAATCTCGTGCAAATTGGCTTGAGAATCGTCCCGATCTCTTCCGCCTCCGCCGGAGAAATCCGCCCCAGGAGCCGCACAGTCATATGTTTGCATCGGATCCATCCAGCGAATGAAGCCGCCGCGCATTTCGGCCTTGAGCTGTTTTTGCACCGCTGCGAGTTCGTCCTTCCAAGCCACGGGCGGGTCCAGCGCGATGAACATCCGCATTGGTTTCCCGCTTTCCGCCTTTTCCGTTTGATTCCCGATTTTCATGGACATTTCGCCGTTTTCTGAAACAATTTCCCTGTGAGCAACCCAGAGCCGGCCGTGAATTCCGATCCAGGAAACCATCCGAATATCGAGGACATTCTCCGTAGGCGCCGCGAAATGCTCAGCCGGGTCCGTGCCGATCTCGAGAAGGTTGGGAGGCTTCAGCAGGAGTTCTGGCTCGAGGAACAAAAACGCCAGGCCGAGCGCCAGCCTGGGAAATAGCGGGAAATAACGTTTTCCGTTTCTCCTGAATTCTTCTCCAGCTTCTATTCACTTAGAGACCGCGTTCGTCATCTCGATAATCCCGGTGTAATTCCTGGAGTATGTCGTTCACCTCTTGCGTGCTAATGGGATTAATTCGGACCCGCCGATTATCCTTTAAGAGCACCTCCAGCGAATCGGCGTCAAAGCTGATCATCCGCACCTGTCCCCAACTGGCCAGCGCGAAAAGCTCGCGCGCTTCCGCCGGCGTGCATCGTATTTCGACGATCTCACTCATGCGCGCCCATTGTCACGATGCCGATGGATTCCTCCTTGTCGTTGGGCTGCTGATCCATGACGCGATAATCCCGGGTCGTGCATTGCATCAATTCCATCACGCTTTGCGGCGGCGGCAGGGACTGCACGGGCATAAAAAGTTTGTGCTCGAACCGATAAGTCTCCTGCACATATTCGCGCGCGGCGCGTTGGCGACGTTGTTCCTTGTTGGGACCGCCCCCTTCGCCTTAAAATAGATTTTCGCGGCATTTTCGGCGGAAGACATCATAACATCCCCGCGCTCTTTCTCCGCTTCCAGCCAATGTTTACAGCCCTTTTGCGGTTTGCTCTCAGATACTAACTAACGCGAAAAAGCCCGATGATCGAGAGGCAGTGGAAAGGGAAGATTCGCCTAAAAAGTCCCGTTTCCAAAGAAATCGTGAATTTCTGGCCGAAAATCTTTTTTGAAAGCTCGCTCACCAACGGGAGAATGGTTGTGTCGTTCGCCCATGCGACCAGCTCCAAGCCGCAATGGCGCTCCGCCAGGTTGCGGAAATGCCAATGATCCCAACCCTGCAGGTGGCCCTCGTTGACATAGGAGAGTTTGATTTCCCGGGCGGCGATCCAATTGAGCACCCGCAGATTTGGCACCGCGATGACCACGTGTGAACGGGCGATCGCGGCCAACTGACGCAGCGTGGTGATCGGGCTCGGCACGTGCTCCAGCACGTGAAAACAACTGACGAAATCGAAAGATTTTGGACCGAACTGAGCGACGGGGTGGGCCGGGTCCAGAAGTACCGCCTTGCCGTGAGCGGCGGCAATGCGCACACACTCCGGATCGGTGTCCGTGCCCACCACTTGCATTCCGGCGGCGCCGAACAGGTCCAGCGCTTCACCGCGGCCGCAACCGTAGTCGAGGAGAGATTTTCCGCGCAGATCGAGATGTTTTGCGAGCAGATCGAAACCGACTTTCTTCCAGTAAGTCTCGTAATAATGGTAGCGGTTCCGGGAAGGATCAATCTCGTACGGCAGATGTTTTGCGGCGGTCGAGCTGATACTCTGAGCGATCCGGCTTTCGGCGTCCATCAAGTCAAAAGTAAATTTGCAGCGGCTTGAAAGGCAAACGAATTCAAGCCCGTCGCCCGGGGGCGCATCTTGACACCGCCACTCCGTCCTTTGGTCATTACTCGCCAGAACGAGTGATTGGCCTCGTCCCGACCCCTATCTTTACCGTTCCTCGTACTCCCCCACTTCACGCAAACGTCTTCGGCTTGCATCCGCCAAATCCTTCGCGGAGATTCTTTAACGTGAGTGTTGT
>DASYTB010000635.1:0-26023 GCA_036002705.1 Verrucomicrobiia bacterium | reverse complement strand
TTGATGCCTTCAATGAGCAACAGATTCGGGATTTATTTGCTTATCTGCGAAGCAATCAACCGCTGGCCCGGTAGCGCGTTTGGGCGGAAGACCCCGGTCAGACGAGGATATTGCCCGAATCGTGGACCTAGTCGCGTTTGGATAAAGCAACTCATCGTGAAAGTACAACCTGTTTGACCGCAGTAACTAACGTGTAGCCTTTCGCAGAGTGAGTGCGGCCGCAACGCCCGGGCATAAAAGCTGCCCTTGATCCGGCAACTACTATGAACCACGTGCTGCAACATTCTAAAACAGGATTATTCCTCGCGCCGGACGGCTCATTCACGGGAAGCGTGAGTGTCGCGCACAAAGTCTCCGATCTGACCGAAGCGGTTTTATTTTGCCGGGGACATCATTTGAGCGCGGCTCAATTTGTCTATCGCGTTCTGGAGGTTCAGCCCGAGCCGCTGTTCACGCTGGCGCACTGGAGTTTGGCTGCAGCCGCTTGAAACGGTAGATGCGGCAAGCGCCGCCAGCGTTGGAGCGCTTGCCTAAAACGAGCCGCTTGGCGTCCTCGGCTTTTGACCTAAAAAAGACTCTTGCAAAGGACGCAATCAGGGCTACTGTTTTCCCCGAGGTACCCTGATTGATGAACGAAAAGGTTTTTTCACGCCGCAACTTCATGACCGGCCTGGCCGCAGCGACTGCTTTTGGCTGGCTCTATAACTCTGATTCTTTTGTCGCGCGCTGCGTTCGCGGAACATTTGACGATGCTGAACGCTGCGTGGTGCAGATTCCACCGAGCGATCTTTCACGCTGGTCCGATCGCACGCTCGATATTTGTTGGGTCGGGCATGCCACGGTGCTCATCAATTTTTTCGGGATCAATATTCTCACCGATCCTGTGTTATTTAACCGGGTCGGAGCGCAGGTTGGCATTGGAACCGTGGGACGAAAACGACTGATCACGCCCGCAATTGATCCCGCGCATCTCCCCCGGATCGACTTGGTTCTGCTCTCGCACGCGCACATGGATCACCTTGATCTTCCATCGCTGGCGGTCCTTCCGAAAAACGTCCCGGTCGTAACCGCGCCGGAAACGCGGGACATCCTCGCGGAGTTCCCATTCTCCTCGGTGAAGGAATTGCGCTGGGGCGAGTCTGCCGTCGTGAACACACCTTCCGGCGAACTGGAAATCGAAGGGGTGGAGGTAAAACATTGGGGCGCGCGCTGGGTGACCGACACGTATCGCGGCTACGGCGGCTACTTATTAAAACGCGGCGGAAAAACTATTCTGTTCGGTGGCGACACCGCGTACACGGATGGCTTCAAAAAGCTGGCAGGCCGCGGCATTGACGTGGCGGCCATGCCCATCGGGTGCTATGGCCACGGGAATAGGAGCCATTGCACGCCGGAGCAGGCAGTGCAGATGTTAAATGAAGCCGGCGCGGCGCGGATCGTGCCGATCCACCACGGCACCTTTCCCATCGGGAGAGAACCGATCGAAGAACCCTTGGCGCGCCTCGAGAAGGCAATCCCCGGTGACCGCATCGCCCTGCGGAAGGTCGGTGAAACGTGGCGCTTGCCCGGCTAGCGGTCCAAGGCGCAACTCTGCCGGAAATTCAGCCTTGTTTCAGCCGAATAATCTGCGCAGCGTCTCTTGATGAAGATTCTCGCGGGTCTGGCCCGTAGCTTCTCCAATTTTTTCGGCAGGCGCGATAACAACCTGGACCGTTCAAAGCTCGTTGGACTCTATTTAACGCAGACGAACGGAAAAGATGGTGTTGCGAGCGAATTCGGACAAACGCGCCAGCGCCGAAACGGCAAGTACAGCCATAATCGCGAACGCGCCTAAAGCTCACGGTCAACTCAGCTATCCCGCCGGTAGTGCTTGATCAAATCAAGAAACTCGCCTCGTGTCCGCGCATCGTTGCGGAAGGCGCCAAGCATTGACGACGTGAGCGCGTAGGAATTTTGCTTCTCCACCCCGCGCATCGCCATGCACAAGTGCTGCGCTTCGATCACCACCGCCACACCTTGCGGTTTGATCAGTTCGTCGATGACCTGGGCAATTTCCGTGGTCATTCGTTCCTGCACTTGCAGCCGGCGTGCGAAAACTTCGACCAACCGCGGCAGTTTCGAGAGTCCCACCACCTTCGAGTTGGGCAGGTAGGCGATATGGCACTTGCCGAAAAACGGCAGTAGATGATGCTCGCAGAGGCTGTAAAAGTCGATGTCCTTCACGATCACCATTTCATCCGATTTCACATCGAACAGGGCGTCATTCAGAACTTTCTTCGGGCATTGCCAGTAACCCCTGGTCAAAAACTCAAAAGCTTTCGCCACGCGCAAAGGCGTTTTCTCCAAACCGTCCCGTTGCGGATTTTCTCCCAGCAGTTCGAGTTGCCGTTCAATCAGGCGCGAGAACTCCTGGAGTTTCTCTTCGTTCATCAATCCGGGCAACGGTGTAACCGCTGCGGGCGCATCCTCCGAATCGTTTTCGTTCAGGCGCGGTTCAAATTCATCCGATTGGGGATTGTTCATATTCATTTGTCGTCCTCGTCTCGCACGTGAGTCAATGCCCAAGCCGGGTAAAGCGCCTGCGATCCTTTTTGCGCCCGCCACAGGATGCGGTTAAGGGTATCCTCCGGGCAGGCATCGGCTTTCTCCAAAGGCAGCCCCGCGGATACAATCGCATCGCGTCTCAAAACAGGATCGTTAATCGCCTTCGGCGGCGGATTCAGTTCGTCCAAAGCAACCTGGTTCGGCACAGCAGTAAACGGCGTGAGATCCGGGCTATCCATAAAACAGGCGGTCATCGGCGTCGCGGAGGCATCCATCTGGTTCAGCGGCGGAAGTCCAATCATCAGCTCGATCGTCCGAAGGAGGCTCGTTTGATTGTAACTATCGCGCACGACGGTCCGGCGCTTCGTGTAGGGACTCACGACGTAAGCCGTCGTTCGGAAGCCGCTCACATGATCCCAACCATCCTGCGGATCGTCTTCGATCCCGAAAATGCATGTGTCCTTCCAAAAGCGGCTCTTGGAAATCGCCTCGATGATCTGTCCAAATGCCAGGTCATTGTCCGCCGCGTGCGCGCGCGGCGTGGGCATATTCGCCTTCGTTCCCGAAGTATGGTCGTTCGGCAGGCAGATAATCACCAACTGGGGAAAACCTCCACGCTCCTCGAATTGCTTCAGCTCCGTGATGAACTGCGCCGCGCGAAAGATATCCGGCACATCTAGCGACCAGCCGATCGTATTCGTCATGATATGCCCGCGTAGCGATTCAATCGCCGGCACGCAGCCGATCTCAATTAAATCCGTGCGGTTGATGAAATCATTATAGATATCCCTGAACTTAAGGCGGCTTCGGCGTGCGGAATTTTTCCAGCGCGCATGCCCCATGGTGAACTCGCCGTAGCTGCGCACGCTCTTTCCATACTTGAACGCCAGGTCCCAAATGAACCCGGCCGGCGAATAGGCGAGCGCATCCACATCGGCGGGCTCCATTCCATCCGGATAGCTCCGCGGGAAACCGGCAAAGGACTTTTCCAGGTAATCGGTCGAGAACCCGGCATCCGTCCAGTTATGCCCTTCCGAACTGAGGATTCCCGAGCAGTAAGTATTATCCAGCAGTGCGAACTCCCGCGCGATCTTGTGCTGGTTGGGAGTGATCTTTTCGCCAAAGATGCATAATCCTTCGTTCCCGTTGCCTTCTTTCATGTCGCCCAGCACCTGATCGTACGTTCGGTTCTCTTTGATGATGTAAACCACCTGCTTAAAGACGGACGGTTCGCCCGTTCGTTCCGGCACTGGACGCGCCGGCTCTTTCACTCGCGGCGGCAGAAACGCGTCCTCAATCTTCGCTCGCCGCATATTGTCGAGCACCATCGTCGTGGCCTTCGCCAATTGCGATCGGCTCGGCGTGTCAATGAGCGAGACGGAGCCGAAATATTGATGGCTGTTGAATTTCACCGGATCGCCGGGTTTGAGCCGCTTGCCCGATCCGAATCCCTTGATATTCGCGATGTGCAGCCGGTGCCGGGGCGCATCATAAACGATCGCGCCCGGAAACCATCCCGTCGGGATCAAACCTCGAATTTTCGAACGTCCCGGCCGGAACGTCACCACCGCGACCGCATTCTGCGTTCCATTGCAAACGTAAAGATCCGAACCGGACGCCGAAAACGCCAGCGCGTTCGGACTCGCTCCAAACGGGTCCCCTGCGTCCCAGCGCAAGGAAACCGTCTCCGCGATCCGATCCTTCTTCGTGTCAATAACCGAGATGGAATCGCTCGCCGCATTCGCCACCGCCAGGTAACGGCGGTCCGGTGAAAGCGCCATGGCCGAGGAATGCACTCCCACCGATAATTCGCTGACCACGTGGCCCGAGGAAAGATCAACTACCGAAACCGATCCTTCGTTTGCGATAAAAGTGATTGGATCCACCCGCACTTTCGTCCCATGGCCCGCCGGTCCTGTGACGCTGTCCCGGTCGGGCCGGCGCCCGCCCCAATTGCTCACGTAAGCCTTTTGGCCGAGGAGCACCACATCGTAAGGCGCAAAGCCAACGTCGATGGCGCGAACGACGGTTCCCGTTTCCACGTCCAGCTCGAAAAGGCGATTCGACATGTTGCCCACGACAAAGAGCCGAGTGCCATCTTCGGACAGAGCCAGCCCAGCCGGGATTTCCGCCTCGCGCCCGCGCAGGCCCGTCTTCGGCAACGACAATGAGCGCACCGGTTTGAATTTTTCCCCGTCCAGCGCGAAAATCTTGATGCTGCCATTGACATTACTCAGGTAAATCCGTCGGCCATCCCGCGAGAAGATCAATCCCGTAAAGCTCGCCTGCCCCTTGCTGTCCGGCTCTAAAATGTGCGTGGAAACCGCCGCCGGATCCGCCGTCTTCTCCGGGGGCAGGGGAATCCGATCCAAAATATCGCCCGTGTCTGGATTGATCAGCACCACTTCATGCGTCTTGCCTGAGGTCGCGAGGATCTTTCCATCGGGACTCAGCGCGAGCGTCTGCGGACGCAACCCAAACAACTCCACCTGGATTCCAAGCGGCGTCAGGACCTGGTTCACCGGTGTGATAATCGGCCCGCCAGGTTGCCCCGTATTGACCTTTTCAAAGGGATCAATCTGCCTTTCCGGGCGCTGGTCGCTTAAAACGCCAGTAACTCCAAGAAGAGAGAATAGGATGACAAAAATCTTTCGCATCGTGGATTCACTTCGACCCAACCTTGGCTGTTCCGCCCCGGCACGTTAACAGCCACCGAACCGAAGCGCCACGCCGAAAAATGCGGCCTTCCACCTCTCACCTCTCGCAAAACACCGGGTTGCCGCCGTTGAAGAAGGAGATCGCTCGAATGGAAAAGAAGCTGAACGGTTAAGGAGATTTGGTCTGGGGCGACCGCAGAGATGCAAGCTACTTGTTTTCGATCGGGAACCAACTGGCATCCCAGTTTACTTTAAGGTGGTAACCAGCCATTTGTGTTTGCCCGTGGGAGTTTTTTCGACAACTTCGACGGACTTTAATTCGACGGCGAAATCATTTCCGAGCTTGCGCCGGATTCCCGCTTCGATCTTCGCGAGCCGGGATGAATTGAACCCCGGCCCCGGCACGAAACGGAATTCAGCAACGCCGGGCCGCTCCTGGAAAAACTGGACAGCATAAAGTCCGTCGAAGATGGAATCATGCATATTGAAGGCGGTGAGCGAAATTTTGCGGCCGCTTCCGCTTACGAGATATTCCTGCTCCCGCCCGGCGATTTCGGAGACTGCTGGAACTGGGTATTCCAGTCCATCGCCCTCCGCGAGCCGCACGTAATCTCCGGTGCGGTAGCGAATGAGAGGCATCACAAGATTATGGAAAGAAGTTCCGATCACTTCCCGCAACCCTTCAGGGGTCGGAGGCCCAAACTCGACATAACCATATTGGGGAACGAAATAGTAAAATGAAGACTTCCGGCCTTCCGCCGCGAGGATGGCGCGTTCCGAGTGGCCATACCAGCTATAGGCGCGGCAGTTGAAGGTGGATTCGATCAGGTGGCGCTGCGGTTCCGTCAGCCGTTCGGAACCACAGAGGATTCCACGCAGCGGCAGCCGCCAAGGCGCGCCCGCTTCCTGCAAGTAGTCTGCGAGTCGCAAAGCGGAGGATGGATAGACGTAGAGCAAGTCCGGCTTGAAACGTTCGAGTTCCTCGAGATAAAGCGGGAGTCGTTCGGGTGTTAAATGATTCGAAGAGAGAACCAGCCAATCCCGCGTCGCATCATAACTGCAAATCCTGCCGCCGGACCTGGAACTCGTCACATGCCCGCGCAGCAGAGCGAGGCGCGCTCCATCGAAATAACCGCCGCGTTTCCAGATCCCTTCCAAAAAGGCCTGTTCTTTCGGCCGGCTGATTCCTTTGTGCAGATAAAATCCCACGGGAACTCCGGTCGATCCGCCGGTCGTGATGTAGAGTCGCGCGGACTCAGGATAGGCATCGGAGAGCATGCTCTCGCGATCCTGCAAAAGATCAGATTTCGCGAGAAACGGACACCGCGCCAGATCACTCAAGGAATTAAATCTTGAAAGATCGAACCCGGCGCTGGCAAACCGCCCTCGATAAAATGGGCAGTGCTGCTGGGCATGCTCGAGCACGCGGCGCAGCTCTCGAAACTGGTATTCCTCACTTTCCGCACGACTCCAGTTCTCTCCTTCCTCCGCGAGCTTTTTGAATTCGCGATAGTGGCTCCCGCGGCGAACATTTTCCGGCAACCGGCGATAACTCGCGCCCGCGAGCCGCTTCACACGGCGCGGCATCCGTTCGTAAAGAGAGAGCAGGGGATAGAGTTTGTCCTCCAGGCTCATGGTGACTCAACGTTTATGCGGCCAGGGCGCGCTTCGAGTTCTCAATGGCCCCGACCCATCCAAAGTGCGGTTGAAAGGCAAACACGTCGTCGATTTGTTCGAGCCGCCCGTTCCAGGCCGCCTTATTCGAAGCAAGCTCGATTTGTTCCGGAGTGAAATCGACGAAATTCAGGCGGTCCATCGCGAAACAATTCTTCAGCAGGCGAATCTTCCGCCAGTCAAAACCCATCAACGTCGCCGCCGCCAGATCGACAGCCGCTGGATGAACACCGGCCAGAATCACGCCCGAGGCGACCGGGTCGGGCGACATTGGGCCGCTACCTTCGCCACCGATAATCCCATCAACAATCGCCAGATAACGAAGCGGTTTTTGACGCCGCTGCCCGCCGCCGCCAAAGAAGAAAAGACATTTGTTCAGATCAAGCACCATGCGCCAGCAGGTATCGTTGCCGTGCCAATTCCCTGAACGCACTACTTTCAGCGTATCTCCGAAATAAAGCCGCCCAACCTTTTTTATCGGCACGAAAAGCCGGGAAAGCGCGGGACTGTCTTTGACCAGGCGCTTGGCCGCGGCCATCCATGATTGTTCGAGACGCGCCTTGGGCGTGGCTTTCGGAAATTGATCGCCGCCATCCTCCGGGCTTCCTTCTGTGTGGTGGGGCAGCCAATTCTTGTTCGCGTTGATGCCGACAAGATTCTTCAACGCGCAGGTAATCCCGACTTTCTTGTGCGTCTTGAGCTTGGGCAGATTGATCAAGACATCGGCGTCCATCGGAGTTCGGCAGAGCAAATAATCATGACGATTGCCATGATGCCGTTCATTGGTCTCGGCCACGTTGTAGGAAGCCCCGTAGAGACGCCCCTCGCCGGAGTATTCGACAAATTCGCTTGCGTCATCGAGGGAAACTTTGGTGCTCCCCAGCGGGTCGCCCGGCTGCCGCGTTTTTGAGACGACCACCCCGTCGATGGCGAGCCATTCTTCCGGCCGGAGATCGAGAAGTTCAATCGTGAGTTCGGGGAAGCGCTGGCGCAGGCGCTTCAGCATGTCCTCGAGGCCGCAATACTCCTTTAGCTTGTCAAAGGAAGAATCCGTCTGCGGGGCGTCACAAATGACGATCTTTCCCTGGCCGGTCAGCTTTTCCGCTGCCCAATGGACGACTCCCTCAATCACCGCCGGATGTGTGACGACGTGTTCCCATTGGCCCGGGCCGGGGCGCCGTTCGTCATACTCCTTCACCCAATTCGGCTTGAGAACGACCCGATCACCCGGTCTGATGAAATCGGCGGGCAATTCCAGCCGTTGAATCGCTTCGCGAACCGCATCAGAAACGGACTCGCGATTTCGGTAGCTCGGTTCGCATGCGACCGCGGAAACTCTGGGCGAGACGGCCATGGGCAGATAGCGGGGCTAAGCGCCCTGGAAGCGACGCGTGAAAACCGGTTCGGGGTCGAACCGCTCGGGCAAAGCCAGCTCCGGTTCTGGTTCCGGTCGCGCTCTCACTGGCAGGGGTGCCGGCGCCGGCCGGCGCGCCATGCCGTGGTTCATCGAGACACTCAGCGCGACCAGTCCCGTAAACGCCGCCAGATCGAGGTAAAACGCCCCAAAAATGAATATAAAATAAATCAACTTGGCCAGGAACGCCGCGAACAGGCACGTATTTATGTTCTGAATTTCCGGGTCTCCAAACTGATAATTCCTCCACAGAAGCCGTATGGAGGCAGCGCAGAACCAACCGAACACGACCACCCCCCAAATCCCAAAGGGAATAATCAGGGTGAGAGGACCATTATGGTAGTCCCCCGCGACGAGCGCTTCTTCGTACGGCGCGGTCGCCCGGAGAGAAATGTTCTGTTGGGCAAAATAGAGGTCTTTAGGGTCGATGGCGTAACCTTTGCCCACCCAGAAATATTTCGGAATATCCGGGATCACTTGCCGCCACATTTCCAGCCGCCAAAGAGTCGAACCTCGGGCTTCCTCGAGGGCGGTTCGGTCAAGGTCGAGCGGCAGCAGCGACAGGCAGCGCTGAACGGGAAGCGGGAAGCGGTTGGCAAACGGCATGACAGCCACGGCAATGAGAACAAGCGCGCCTCCGAAAATTCCCAAATATTTGGTTTTAGGCAACCCCTCGAGAAGGAACTGCATCGCGAATGTGATAACGACCAACAAAAAGGTCGTGCGATATCCGGAGAACATTCCCACGATCATCGCACAGAGAAAGACCGGGAGCCGCCAGGGATACCGAAGATTGAATGTGCCGCGGATGCCATACCGGACGAAGAAAAAGTAAACCAGCGCCAAACCGACCGGGCCCAAGCCGCCGATACGGGTATAGGCGCCGAGCTGGTACTCCGCCGCCGCCTGAATCATGGCCCACTCGACCGGAAATAACGTGAACAAGAAATAGAAGTTTTTGCCCAGCACGAAGGCGAGATTGCTGAAGCCAGCCGTGACGCCCGAAAGGAAAAAAATTGCCGCAAGCAAGTGTCGCTTCTCTTTGACAACGGGAATATTGCTCAAAGCGAAATACCCGAGAATTGCACCCCACAAATAGTAGTAACGTTTTCCGCCGAAGACATCCGACCCAAGCGCCTGCGCCCCGGCTCCGCCCGTGAGTTCGCACATGATATAAGTGACCAGAACCAGCAGAAGCAATGGTATCGTGATCCCGCGGACGTTCAAAAGTGCTATTTTTCCCCGGTTCAGGGTCCGGGTCAGGACCGTGAACGCGATGCTGACGACGGCCATGATCATCCAGAGGTACGGCTGCCCCGGGAGGAAGAACACGATCATGAACGCGTTCCAACTCGCGATCAATAAGGCGTGATGGCTCGTGAGGAGAACAGGTGTCAGGAGCAACAGAAAGGCGCAGCCAAGGATAATTAGCGTGTTCCGGTCAAGCGGCGTGGCCAGCATGATTCCAAGGACCAGCGCCAGGGGCACGCAAAAAACAAATACGAACAAGGATTTCGGCAATGACTGCATAAACCACAACTAACTCGATCCTGAACTCTATCCTGATAAACTGGTGTTCATCAACTGGAAAGGAGCGAAAACTTGTGTTTGTAATTCGGTCAGTCCTGGTGGTGCGAGGCTCTGCCGAGCCTTCTTCCAGTATGACTCAATGGTGAAGGGGCTAGGCGGAGCCTCGCCCAAGCCTCGCCCCACCAAACTGACCAAAACGGAGCGGTTACCAAAAATGTTCAAATTTTGAAATTCGTGGTCGGTCAATTTCTGCAGTGTTAACGCTTCGCACCACTAAGATTTCTTGATAATCCAGATGCAGTAAGGAGTACCTGGGACCACGTGCCACCCTTCCAGGGCCCCAGGTGCGACGGAGGAGACGATGGCCGAAACCCGAGTCTTCGCGGCAATGGCGCTGGTTATTTTTTCTAGATTTTCCCGGCTGGCCGGCCAGACCGGATGCCCATCCAGCACGAGCGCTTCGGCTGTAATCTGCACCCCGAGAAGACGGGCGAAATATGAGTAGCAGCCGACGCCGATCACGCCGATCTTGTCACCGGGCTTAACTCCGAGATCCTGCAATTCGTGGGCAACCCTGGCGTGAACTGAATACGACGCCGAGCCGTGGCCGAAAAGGCCGTGCGCGATCGAGAAACCGCCAACAGCCACGACATACACGCCGGCGAAGAGAGCAAATATCCGCGCCCAGAGCCTCTGCACCGGAGAGGAAAAAGCAGCCAGATGATGAAGTGTGGCAAGGGCCGGAATCGCTAAAAAGATCAAGAAAGGCGCCAAATAGCGCGAAATGACATAAACCAGCGCATACAGGCCGAAGGCCGCAAAAGAAATCAGGGCCAGCGGCAAGAAATGTCGTCCGCACTTGAAAAAGGCGCTCCAGCCGGCGGATGTCCCCGCGAGGAGGAATGAGAAAATGAGGATCACAGGCACTGGTTGCTGGAGAAGTGCCACGTAGAATGAGGTGCTCTTTCCCAAGCGCGTTAGTTGGTCCCCCACGCGGAGCGCCGGGCGCAATCCTTCGTTCCAATAAGAGGCGTCGTACCAGAGCGGATATGTTCCCGGACGGCCTCGGTCGAATTCAAAAACCGGTGGGAAATCCAGAATTTGACCCGTCGGGTGCAGGGCCGCGCCGCTTCCGATTGGCTCGCCATGCCAGTGAAAGTACGGCGAAATCCGATTTACCTCCCAGGCATAAGCCAGACGTCCGCTGTCGGAAAAGGTCGCGCGATGTTTCTGCAGTGAAAGGGGAATGATATAAAGCGCGGAGGTTCCCAGAAAGATTACGACCGCGAGGCTGCCGAGGCGAAGTGCCTTCCCGAGCGGTTTTACCGCGCCCACGGAGCAAACGATAAAGATAAGCCCCAATGGAAACATTACGGGTTTGGACAAATAGCCGAGAGCCAAATAGAAACCGAGGGCGAATGCGGCCCGATTTCCTTTGCCTTCGAGACGGAGGGCGGTTCCTCCCGCTAGAAGCAGCCAGATCGTCAGAAGCAAATCCGGCAGGATTTCGCCGATGTCCATCAGACAAAAACATGCCCAAAAGAAGACGGCATAAGCCGCGAGGTAAAAATTCAGTCGCGATTCGTCATCACAGCCGCGACCTCCGGACGCCCTCTCCTCGGCGCAGCGGGCAAACCAGCGAAAGGCCAGAAAAGCGGCGACCACAAGTGCCGCTTGCAAAAAATGAATTGGGATGAGCTCGGTGAATCGGTTTGGGGAGAGTTTGGCGATGCCAGCGATCAGGATCGGAAAAAGCGGGCTCCAGTAGCCGTTAACGGCGTTCGAGAAATCACCACGCCACCAGGACTCGCCAACTTCGAGATAGGAGAGCGCGTCTGGATTCATTTTGTAGCGGTGCGCAAAACCAATACTGGCAGCCAACCCCGCGGCCAGGACCAGCAGCCAGAGCTCCATTCTCCAGAGGCGATCCCTGCCGGAAGGAACCTCTTTTGGGCCGGCATCAATAGATTTCCCGAGAGACTCGGCTAAGATTTGGTTTTGATCGTTCACCTTCAGTTTTTAAAACGGGCAAGGCAAACGCGCGCGGGGGGCATATCGGGTTTCAAATGAACGCTTACTGAGGAAACCAATTCCGCGTGATAAACTCGCAGCCACTCCTCGATGCTCGATATTTTTGTTCGGGGCGAGTCCAGTTCGAGAATCTGGGCGCTGCTCCATTCGGGAGTTAACACGGACGGGTCCACCACCACGTACCTAAAGCCAGCAGAGTTTACCGATTCGGGCGGGTCATTATTGGAAATTCGGAGCACGCGCCTGGAGAAAAGAGGCTTCCAAAACCACGGTTCCTTGTCCCCGGCCCTGGTGGCGTAACCGAGCAGTTTTTCATCAGCGGGAATTTCTTTCAGCAAAGGCGTTATCTCGGAGCGGAGACGGTTCGCGAAGTTGAAACTGTTGACGACTTTTCGCATCAAGCTATCTCCGCCGGACCCCGCGGGAAGATGTTTTAGCAGAGTCTCCACCGGAAAAAGCGGTCTTTGCCGCGAGAGCATAATCAACCCGACGGAAATGAGGATCACTGTAGGCGCGGCCCGCCTCCACCATTTCGTCTTCACGAGGAACCGTTGCTGGGAGCCGAGCAAAAAAGAGGCGGCGAGAAGCGGGTAGTACGGCGCCAGATAACGAGGGTTCTGATTGATTCCGACCTTCGCCATAAACACAAAAAGCCCGAGCCAGATACTCCAGCGAATCCACTTTATTCGATCCGGCGCCGAAATCTGAATTTTTCCTTGAGCGCCCCCACGCGCCACGAACCAGACAACGAGCAGAAAAACCAGAACGGTGCAGCCGATTCCAGAGTATTGTTCCGAGGCGGCGCGCTGAAGGTGCGCAAAAACCTCGAAGGAACGAAAAGGCGCTCCCCAGTCCGATTCGAGGAATTGTTCGCGAATCTGGTTCCATTTGCCTGCCCACGGAATGATCGGCGGCTGGAGCTCGTTGAAAGGAATCCAAAAGGAGTTGCCCACAATTCCCCAAAATGCGTTCTTCGGCGCAAAGTCGGTGCCCGGTAGAAAACCCTGCCAGGGGAAACCGTGCCAGATATTTAGCAGACTGATCGGAATCACCGAGCCACCGAGCGCCAGGATGAGCATCAGAGTCGTACCGAGAAACCGCCTTGGCAGAAGATGAAGACTCGGGACCGCCGCGATCAACCACGGCAGACCCAGAGGCAAGTTCGTCTGTTTGCTTCCGCTCGCCAGAGCAATCGACAGAAGTGATATCCAGAGATCGCGCGGGTCATGGGTTCTCAACGTGCGCACAGCAAAACCGATCGCGGAGAGGGTGTAGATCGCCGCGAACATGTCATTCGCAATACTGCCAGCCTGCATACAGTAGCAGAAACCCGCCGGCAGAATCCACATCCACCACCACGCCACTCGCCTGCGAACCCCCAGCCCAGCCAGCGCCAGGAAGGTTGCGCCCGGCAAAAGCAAAAACGAAACTGCGTTTATGAGCGGGATCGAGCGCTCGCTTTTGAAAAACAAAAGCAGCGGCGCGCTCAGCCAATCAAACTGCGTTGCCACCACGTTCAGGCGGATGTCGGCTGAGTGGATCCAGTGCCACTGTTGCGCGCCCAGCCAATGGAGGACGCGCGGAATTCGGTAAGAATAACCATCCACATTGACCGGAAGATAAAGAAAACCTCCCAGAATCGCCGCCGCCGCCAGCAGCAAATACAAAGCGGGCGCGGTTTGCCGGAACCGCCACCGTTTGAATCTGACGGTGATCGGACGTTCCACGAAATAAGCACTAAAAAGGAGCAGCGAAGCGCCCAGGACGCATAAATACCCGATCCTGTTGAGCACGCCGAAAGCAGAAAGAACCCATCCTCCCGTCGAAAGGCAGGCGCTCAGGAGAATCCAGAAACGGAGTAGTGAAAGCATTCAATCCGTAAAAACGCACGCTTCTTAACAATGCGCATTCCACGTGTCAAACAGAGCCGCTCAATTCACCCCGTGAAACAGAGCCCGAACGTGAGGGAGCAAAAATGACCGATCAAATAAAAGGGCGCTCCGAATTCAACCGGCCCCAGAGCTCGTCGCAGCCGTTTTGCCGTAAACATCAACTTCATTACGGTTGCGGCTCTGCTCGTTTGCTGCTCGTTGCCTTCGCTAAAATTTTGGTCGCACCGGGGGACAGGCTTCCGCAGAATCTCCCGCCCATGGTTCAAAAGGAATTCTTTGAATTTGCCGACAATCTCGCGAAGGAAGCGGGCACGGAAAATGGCCAGCACCAATATTTTCTTTCACACAAATACCGTCTTTGGGTCACGGCCTCGCATTTCGACATTTGGAAAATCAGGGAGAAGGAGATTCTCGAGATTGGGCCATTCTTCAGTTACATACCCTTTGTTCTTCGCGAGCAAGGTAATCGGGTCACGGTCCTGGAGGGAGACGATCCCTCTGTCCTCCCGCTCGACCCGCTCCATCGCGCGCGCGAAATCCCGGTGATCATCACTGATCTTTTCGAGAATTTTGGGGCCGCCAACTTCTCCCGGCACCGTCTTCCATTTGCGGATAACCAATTCGACATCGTGAACTGTTGGGAAACCATGGAACACTTTAATTTCAATCCCGTGGGATTTCTTAAGGAGGTCCGCCGCATCCTCAAGCCGGGAGGAATGGCGTTTGTCACGGTGCCGAATGTGGCGAGACTGGAGTCGCGGATTCGTCTCTTTTTCGGGAAACCGATCGGACCGCTTGTGAGCAGCTACGCGGAGTTTTACGAATATCACGGCGGAAAATTTCTCGGCTGGCATTGGCGCGAATACGTCCTGAGCGAATTCGTCGAACTCTTTGTCCGACTGCAGTTCCGTGTTGAACAAGCCGCCCACCTGCTCACCTTTACCCATTACCCTCGGCTAAGCGCCGCGCGGAAAGCTCGCCGCCTCTTCTCCTCGGGAATGTTCCGCCTGTTTCCCTCCACCGGCACGATCTGCGCCGTCAGAGCTGTGAAGTGATTATGCTGTTACGGATTGACCTGCGCCGTCTTTCCTAAAACGCAGCGCCGCTCCGGAATCCCAGGCACGGTTGATGCGGTGGGCAGGGGCTCCAGAACACGAATTTGCCCAAAGTCGTGCGAACTGTCCACAAACCGTTTCGGCCTTTTTCCATGGGAAGGACCACGCTCAGAACGACTTCCAGCGTTTGCTACAAAACGTCAGTCAACATTTCCATCCACAAAATCCCCGGCGCTCGACGAACAGATCCACCGCCGAATTCCAAGGCTTTCCTTAAATCCGCCCTCCACTTGCGCCGCACCGCTCCCTTTACACCACCGATCACCACCGATCGATCGGAACATTGCCGAGGCCTCGCGCTTCCCCTACATTCGCGCGCACGGATTATGGAATACGAAGCGGTCATCGGGTTGGAGACGCACGTCCAGCTCAAAACCAAATCCAAAATGTGGTGTGGCTGCGCCAATGAGTTCGGCGCGCTTCCTAATACGAATGTCTGCCCTGTTTGCCTCGGCATGCCCGGCGCCCTGCCGGTGGCCAATGAAGAAGCGCTGCGGTTGACAGCCCTCACCGGTCTTTTGTTGAATTGCACCGTGGCCTCTTACGCGAAGTTCGACCGAAAGAATTATTTCTATCCGGACGCGCCCAAGAATTACCAGATCACGCAATACGACAAACCTTCAACCCAGAACGGCTCGGTCGAGTTCGAATTCAACGGCACTCTCGAACGGGTGCGCATCACCCGCGCGCATCTCGAAGAGGATGTGGGGAAGAACTTTCATTTCGAGCGGAACAGCGGCGTTGATTTCAATCGTGCCGGCGTGCCGTTGCTCGAAATCGTCAGCGAACCGGATATTCGCGACCCTGATATGGCCTATGCTTATCTCAACGCCCTCAAGGACATTCTTATTTACGGCGGCATCAGCGATTGCGATATGGAAAAGGGCATGGTCCGTTGCGACGTGAACGTGAGCGTGCGCCCGAAAGGCCAGCGGGAACTCGGCGCGAAGATCGAGATCAAAAACATGAACAGCTTCAGCGGAGTGCGCCGCGCGCTCGAATATGAAATCCCGCGCCAGATCGCCGAAGTGAAAGCTGGGTCCAAACTCCGCCAGGAAACGCGCCGCTGGGACGAACCGACCGGCATCACCGAGTCGATGCGTTCCAAGGAGATGGCTCACGATTATCGCTATTTCCCAGAGCCTGACCTCATGCCTTTCGTTCCGGACGAAAAATGGCTGAGCGAAGTGAAATTGCGCGTCGTCGAGCTACCACTCGCGCGCAAGCAGCGTTTCATGAGCCGCTTTCAACTGCCGGCGCCCGATGCACAAACGTTCGTCGATGACGTGCCGCTCGGCGACTACTTCGAACGCGTTGCCGCCGAGTCAAACCATCCAAAGGCGGTTGCCAATTGGGTCATCAACAATCTGCGCGCCAAGCTCACGGAAGCTGGAAAGACTTTGAGGGAAGTGAAGTTCAGCGCGAAGGCGATTCCGGAACTGATCGCACTCGTCGATAGCGGCAAGATCAGCACCCGCATCGCCCAGGATGTCTTCGGCGAAATGTTCGCGACCGGCGAATCCCCCCGCGAGATCGTCGAGAAGAAAGGGCTCGTCCAGGTGAACGACACCGGAGCCATCGAAAAATTCTGTGACGAAGCCATCGCCGCGAATCCGCGCAGCGTGGAAGATTACAAGGCCGGCAAAGCCGCGGCATTGAACTTCCTGAAAGGCCAGGTCATGAAGCTAAGCAAAGGCAAAGCGAACCCAAACGTGGTGGGTGAGACTCTGGAAAGGAAATTGAAATAGACCTACGGCGGAGATGCCGACGCCCTCCCACCCGAGTTGAGTTTGCTTCACCGGTGTTTTACCCTCTGCGCCTATGTTTGACACTCTGAGCGGCAAGTTGCAGCGCGTGTTTAAGGACTTGCGCGGCCTCGGGAAGATTTCCGAGGAGAACGTTTCCGCCGCGTTGCGCGACGTGCGGCTGGCGCTGCTCGATGCCGACGTAAACTTCAAGGTGGCTCGCGATTTCATCGACCGGGTGAAGGAAAAGTCGATGGGACAGGAAGTGTTGCTGAGCATCCAGCCCGGGCAGCAGGTCATCAAGGTCATTCACGACGAACTCGTCGCGTTGCTGGGCAGCGAGAATGCAGGGCTCGAGATCAGCGGAAATCCGAGTTCCATCATGATGGTGGGCTTGCACGGCTCTGGAAAAACCACCTCGAGCGCAAAGCTAGCGCGGCTCCTCGTAAAGCAAGCTCGTTTGCCCTTGCTGGTGGCGGCGGATGTCTATCGCCCGGCGGCGATGGATCAACTCGAAACGCTCGGGAAACAACTGAGCATCCCCGTTTTTGCGAAAAAGGGGGAGACCGATGTGCTGAAGATCGCGCGGGAAGCAATGGATCTCGCGCGCAAAGAGAACCGGAATACGTTGATCTTCGATACGGCGGGGCGCCTGCAAATCGATGAGCCGCTGGTACAGGAGCTGGTTCGGTTGCGCGACCAGGTGAAGCCGCAGGAGGTTCTGCTTGTGCTGGACGCGGCGACGGGGCAGGAGGCGGTGAATGTCGCCACGCATTTTGATAAGGCGCTGAATGTGACGGGCGCAATTTTGACGAAGCTCGATGGCGATGCCCGCGGCGGCGCGGCCCTGAGCATGAAAGCCGTAACCGGCAAGCCGATCAAATTCGTCGGCGTCGGCGAGAAAGTTGAGGATTTTGAGGCATTTCATCCGGAGCGCATGGCCACGCGCATCCTGGGCATGGGCGATGTGGTAACCCTCGTCGAGCGGGCGGCCGAAGCGGTGGAATTGGAGGATGCCCAGCGCCTGGAAGAAAAGATGCGCAAGGGCCAATTCACGCTCGAGGATTTCCTGGATCAATTGCGCCAAATGAAAAAACTTGGCTCCCTCGAAAGCGTCGTGGGCATGCTGCCGGGCGGCTCCGAAATGCTTAAGAGCGCCGATTTGAGCAAATCGGAACGCGATTTTCGCCGGATGGAAGGGATTATCTGTTCGATGACACTGAAAGAACGCCGCACGCCGCAAATCCTGAACGCGAAACGGCGGCAACGAATCGCGCGCGGCAGCGGGACATCGGTGGCGGAGGTAAACAATCTTCTTAATCGCTTTTCGCAGATGCAGCAGATGATGAAGAAAATGGGCAAATTTCAGCGGATGTTCGCGAAGATGGGGGGCGGTATCCCCGGGATGAAATAGTTTCGAGCGTCGAGCGCCGGCGAGATTTACTCGAAAACCTCAGCGGTGCTTTAGGAACGTTCCTGATTCGGGTTGGAGGCAAGCTCTGCCACACTGAGGGTAAGAAGAAAGGACGACACTATGGATGCTCCACGCACGAGAGAGGAAATTAAGGATAATCTCGAATCAATCACCGACCAGATTCAGGAAGGGATTCGAAAAGGCAGCTACAATTTGTCACAATTGCAGCAGGCCTTGGGGGACCGGACGAAGCAGGCGGCGGCTTCGACAGATCAATTGGTGCACGACAACCCGTGGAGCGCCATCGGAGTGGGAGTCGCGCTCGGCCTTTTGATTGGCTATATACTGCCGCGGAAGTAGCGGCATCGGCGCGGCAAGTCGCCCCGAGATTTCTCCTGTGCCGGGTTGTTTAGGGAACAGATTTTCTTTCGCTTTCTTGGGGCTTGGCGTAAACAGTGGACCCATGCGGGTCCGCTGTTTTGTCTTTTTCGCTGCGGCATGCTGCGCCTGTTTTTCGTGGGCAAAGGAGCAGGCTGCCGGGCAACGTGATCTCTCGATAGAAGAGTTTCAAAGCGAAGTCGCCTCCCATGCAGCGCAGCCGCGTTTCGCCGCGGCTTCGTGGGGAATAAAAATTGTCTCGCTCGACTCGGGAGCGACCCTCTTCGAAACCAACGCGCACAAGCTGCTGAAACCCGCCTCGAATGCCAAGCTTTACACGGCGGCCCTGGCGCTGGACGCGCTCGGACCGGATTTTCGCATTCGAACTTCCGTCTTTTCGCATTCGCAGCCCGATCCGGACGGCACTCTGAAGGGCGATTTGATTATTTTTGGGCGGGGCGATCCGAGCTTCGCGGCGCGTTTTGAAAATGGCCAATATACGAACCTTCTGGGCCCATTGGTGGAGGCGATTCGATCGGCAGGCATTAAGCGCGTCGAAGGAAATCTGATCGGCGATGAGACGTTCTTTGTCGGTCCGCATTACGGCTCGACCTGGGCCTGGGATGATCTCGGTTACTACTATGGGGCTGAAATTTCCGCGCTGACTGTCCAGGACAATGTGATCGACCTTTTCGTCAAACCCGGAACCAGCCCCGGCCAGCCCTGCCGGATTAGCACGAAACCGGAAACAAGTTATCTCGAATTTGTGAATCGCGCGACAACCGTGGCGACGAGCGCGCAGACGCATATTTCCATCTATCGCCCGCCGGGAAAGAATCGCGCTTACATCTCTGGGTATCTGCCAGCGACCTACGGAACCTGGGTTGATTCGGTCAGCGTCTCGAACCCGGCGCTTTGGTTTCTAACGATGCTGAAGGAAACTCTGGCCCGCGACGGCATCACGGTGAGCGGCGAGCTAAAAACTCGGTCGTGGCCCGAAGATTCAAAGCTGGACCTCGCGGAGCTTCACGAATTGGCCCATACCGATTCACAGCCGGTCTCGGTCATCATCGAGAAAATGATGAAAGCCTCCGAAAACCTCTACGCCGAGTTGTTGCTGCGGGAGGTGGGCGCGCAAAAGGGCGAGCCGAATGCCAGTTCCAGCACCGCGACGGAAGAACTGGGCTTGCGCGAATTGAGAAACTTCATCACGCACGCTGGTTTGAACCGCGCGGAAGTGCTCATGGAGGATGGTTCGGGGTTGTCGCGCGGAGGACTGGTGACACCGAATGCCACGGTGGAATTGCTGAAAATCATGAGTAAACACAAGGACGCGGAAGTGTTCCGCAATTCGCTGCCAGAAGCGGGGCAGGATGGAACCTTGAAAACACGGCTCCAGGATTTGAAGGGCAACGTGCGAGCCAAGACCGGCTCGCTCCGTTTCGTAACGGCACTGTCCGGATACCTGACCAATCGCGCGGGAGAGCATCTCGCCTTTTCGATTCTTCTCAATGGCTATAACAATCTGACAGCGACATCGGCCCGAGACGAAGTGGATGCAATTCCGCGAATGATCAGCCGCATCAAGGTAAAGAGCGGGACGAATGGCGCCGTCGAACCAAAATAGGAGTTTCTGGTGGTGCGAGGCTCTGCCGAGCCTCTTCACCATTGAGCCATAGCAAGAAAGCTCGGCGGAGCCCCGCTCCACCTCAACGATTGAGGCGTACGTCTGTTTATGCGCCGGGGATGGCGCGAGCCCTCTGCATTCTCTCTACAAAATTCTTCAAGACGGGCTGGTTGTGACGGCAGCAGTCCGCTAGGCTTTCGGCATGTTCGTGCAGGGAATTGGAACTGCGGCGCCGCCTTACAAATATACGCAGCGGGAATGTTGGGAGGCGTATCTTCGTTCGCCCTATCTGAAAAATCTGAGCAGCCGCGCGCAGGCGATTTTAAGGAAGGTGCTCACGTCGGATAACGGGATCGAGACGCGCTGCTTCGTGATGCACAACCTTGAGGAGGGGTTTTCTTACGATCCAAATCTGCTGCACCGGCGTTTTTCGGAAAGCGCGCCTGGGCTTGCCGCGCAGGCCGCTCGCGTCGCCTTGCAGCAGGCGGGGACAAGCGTGGAAGAAATCGATGCGCTCGTAATCAGCACCTGCACAGGATACCTCTGTCCCGGACTGACGAGTTATGTAAGCGAATCGCTGGGCTTGCGCTCCTCGGCCTATTTGATGGACCTCGTGGGCCAGGGATGTGGCGCGGCTTTGCCCAATCTACAGCTTGCGAACGTCCTGCTGGCTTCCGGACAGGCCACGCGCGTTTTGTCGATTTGCGTCGAGATTTGCAGTGCTGCTTTTTATGTCGATAACGATCCGGGCGTCCTGATCAGCACCTGCCTTTTCGGCGATGGCGCCGGAGCGGCGGTGCTGGGAAAAACCCCGGCGCCGCGCTTGCCGCGGGTCGAGTGGGGCGATTATTGCACGACGCTGGACCCGCGTGACCGCGAATTGCTCCGCTTCGAATCGCGCGATGGAATGCTGCGGAACGTTCTGGATAAGAGCGTTCCCGTGCTGGTCGTTGAACATGTCCGGCAGGTGTTGCAGGACGTCCTGGAGTGCTCCGGCACGCGGCCACAGCAGATAAGCGAATGGATCCTGCATTCGGGCGGACGCGACGTTTTAGTTGCGATTCAAGCCGGCCTCTCGATTCCCAAAGAAAAGCTCGCGTGGAGCGAAGGAGTCCTGCGCGACTACGGGAACATGAGCAGCCCGAGCGTGATCTTTACCTTGGAACGCGCGCTCCAGGGCGGCGCGCGGCCGGGACTCTGGTTTCTCTCGGCATTTGGCGCGGGGATTTCCTGCCACGGCGCGCTGCTGCGGGTAACGTAAGAGCTGTAGAAGCCCATGCAACGCCTTGTCGAACCGGAACTGCTCGACTCGTTGCCACCGGATGATCCACGCGCAATCCGCTCGCGCCGCGATTTGCGGCGAGTGAACGCGTGGATGGGAAATTCGGCGCACCTTGCGCGGGCGCTCGAAGCGCTACGGCCGCCTCGAAGAATTATCGAGCTTGGCGCGGGGGACGGGACGTTCATGCTAAAGATCGCGCGGCGTTTCGCTCACCAATGGCAGCCTGGCGTGGAACTGCTCCTGCTCGACATGGCGCCGGTCGTAGCTCCGGAGACACTCGCCGCCTATGAAGAGCTTGGCTGGAAAACCACGCCACTGAGAATGAACATTCGCGATTGGATACTTCACTCCCCCCGTGAGAACGTCGATTTAATCGTGGCCAATCTTTTTCTTCACCATTTTTCGGACGAGGAACTCCGGCTTTTCTTCGCCGCTTTCGCCAAAATGACCGGAGCATTCATAAGCTGCGATCCCCGGCGCTGGGGGCCCGCGCTTTTTGCGACGAAGTTGCTCTGGTTCATCGCCTGCAACGATGTCACGCGGCACGACGCGAGGACCAGTGTCCGCGCCGGCTTTCGCGAGCATGAACTCAGCGCATTGTGGCCGAGCGAAAGTGGATTCACCTTGCATGAATACCCGGCGGGCTATGCCGCACATCTCTTTCTGGCGGAAAAAAGACCACGTCGCTGAAAACCTCCGTGAAATCGGTTTTACCGCCGCCGAGTTCCGTCATAACCTCTCCGGAATGACGGATGATATTGCGCGGCGGGTGGAACGCCATTTTGACAAGCCATTTCCAACAACAGCGGGTATCGAGGAGCTCTGCCAGGAAGCTCGCGAGCATCAATATCGGGCCGTGGTCGTCCCAAGTTCGTCCGTCGCGACGGCAGTCGCTCTTCTCGAAGAATCAGGAGTGAAAGTCTCGTGCATCATAGGCTTTCCTTTTGGAAGCAATGATCCAGACGTCAAACGCTACGAGACAGACGTTGCCATCGATAACGGAACCAACGAAATCGAATTAATTCCTTCTCTCGCGCGCCTGCGGGAGGGCGATTACCCGAGTGTTCTCCGCGAAATACGTGATGTTGTTGAAGCCGCGGACGAACGCATTGTAAAAGTGGCTATCGAAGCTTCTCTCTGGGACGACGCCGAACTGAAAGACGTTGTTCAGATAATACTCGATTCCGGCGCTCGCTTCATTTCCACCGGTTCGGTAACTCTCGGTAAGCTCCGAAAGCTCAGAGAAATGATCGGGTCGGACTTTGGAATAAAGGCATCGGAGTTACAGATTTCCGGGCGTTTCGAAGAGTTTGTCGTTGCAGGGGCTGATCTGCTGGGCGTTGGAGAATTCAGCGAGTTTAGAACCAGACCTTAGTCCGACGGGCCCAATCGAGGATAAATTTATGGCCGCGAAAAAGAAGAGCTGGCAGGAAAAATTGGCCGACAACAAAGGTTTCCCGAAGGTCTATCCGATTGATGAAACGAAGAGCAAGCGCTGGGGCACAGGCACGTTCGTGATTCCCGCGCCCATCGAAGTGGACGAACTGATGCGGCGCATCCCTAAAGGCAAACTCACCACCATCGCCGAAATTCGCAAAGCCCTGGCCCAGCGACATGGCGCGACCATCGCCTGTCCAATCACCACGGGAATTTTCGCGTGGATCGCCGCGCACGCGGCGGCGGAAGCGGCGGCTTCAAACAAAAAGCGGATCACTCCTTATTGGCGGACACTCAAGACGGGCGGCGAACTGAATCCGAAATATCCCGGCGGTCTCGCGAAGTTGAAACGCAAGCTCACCGTCGAAGGTCATAACATCATTCAAAAGCGGAAGCGTTTCTTCGTGGAAGAATTTCAAAAAAGCCTCGCCCTCTTCGATATTTAAGCGAGAAGGTCAGCGCAGCAATGCTCTCGCGGGCGCGCCGTCGCTCTTCAGAACTTTCAGCGGCAGGCAGCAGAGTTCGTAACGGCCGGGCTTCACTCGAGCGAGATTCAGTCCTTCGATCACCCAAATGCCCGCGCCCAAAAGCGCATGATGTGTTTCGACTCCGTCCTTTTTGAAGCCGCCAACCGAGAGGTAATCAATGCCGACGGTCATTATTTTCGCCTTGGCAAGGTACGCGGCGGCTTCCTTCGAGATATAAACGAAGTTCTCGTCGAAATTGTCGCTCGCCGAGGGCTTCTTCGAGTTCGGCGTTTTGAAAAGGATGCGTTCTCCCGGTTTGATGCGCTGCCCCTGGATTTCTTCCACTTTGATCGATTCCTTATCTTTGATTTCGATCACGCGGCACGGGCCGATCGTCGCGTCCGGCGGCATTTGGTCGAGGCTTTTGCCGTCTCGAATGAAATGGAGCGGCGCATCCATATGCGTGCCAGTGTGCGAGCCCATCGAGAGTACCGAGACATTACAGACATCCCCACGCTCCATATCGAGCATACGTTCCACGCGAATTTCGGGGTTGTCCGGCCAATGGGCCATGCCCGGTTTGATCATGACCGAGATATCGATCCATTTCTTTCCCATAATCAGCCAATCTCAATGACGTTCTTGATGCCCATTTTATCGCCGAGGAGAAGGTCGCGATAATTGTCCATGCTGTAACGGCCCGTGATGACCGATTTGAGCGCCTCCGGCCAGCTTTTCCTGAAGATGCCGATATCGGAGATCGCGTTCTCGAACGCTTTCGGATCGGCATTGACCGTGCCGACGGCGATCTGGTTTTTCAGCACGAGGTTGCGCATGATGTTATCAGCCTCGATGTCGATCGCGGGGCGCGGGGCGGGAATGCCGGTGAAAACAAAGACGCCGTTCAGGCCGAGGGCCTTCATGACCTGGAATGATATTTTCGAAACGCCCACCGCTTCGTAAACCAAGTCGATATTGCCCACCATCTCATCGAGTTGATCGACGCTCGTTGTCTCGGATGAAATGTATTTCGCGCCGAATGACTCGACGAGATCGGCCTTGGGGTTGGGCTTTTTCGAGCGCGAATAAACGTAGGTGGTAAAACCGTGCCGGACGAGCGTCATGGCCCCGAGAATTCCCACCGGGCCGGCGCCTAGAACCACGGCGCGCAGGCCCGTGCCCCTCGCGTCTGGCGGGGCATCTTCACGCAACCACGGCAGCCGCTTTTGCAGCTCCCAAACCTGTTCCATGGCTTTTTCGGCGACGGTCAGCGGTTCGACCAGCACGGCCACATCGCGCAGATTCGCGGGCACCGGCGTGAAATATCTTTCGTCATCCACGTAGAATTCCGTCATGAAACCGTGCGTCATTTTGATGCCACGTTCGGTGAAATGGCCGGTCGAACAAAAATCCTGGCGGCCTTCGCGGCAGGGTCGGCATTCTGGATGATGACAGGGACGGCGCACGGAAGGGACAACCAGATCGCCCTTTTTGAAATCCTTTACTTCCGAACCAACTTCGACCACCTCTCCGAGCGATTCGTGACCGATCACCAGGTAATCGAACCCCTCGGGCGGAGAGCCGTAAACAAAGTGGCAAATCTCCTTGTCCGTCCCGCAAATGCCCACCTCGAGCGAGCGAATCTTCACCTGGCGATCCGAAGAAATCCGAGGTGCCGGATGATCAATGAGATGGACTTCCCTTTTTCCGGGAAGAACGCCGACGGCGCGCATGGTGCTATTGTTCATTCGCAATTCTGCCCGAACATCCGAGCGATTCGGGTCCAGCAGGTTAGCCGATTTTGCTTGGGAGAAAACAAGAATTTTCAGGCGAGCACCGTTTCGGCTGACACTGAGGCGAAGGATCAAGGCAAAACTCAACACCAAATACCAAGGCCGGGGAATGAGACGAGAACATAAGACGAAGCCGAAATTTGAGGAGTGGCTTCACTCTGATCGAGTTGCTGGTTGTCATCGCGATCATTGCGATTCTGGTTTCGCTTCTTTGCCGGCGCTCTCACGAGCCAAAAGGGTTGGCGCACTTGGCGAAATGAACGAGTAACAAGAGGCAGATGGGCATCGGTCTTGTGGGCTACGTTGGGGATACCGGTTTTTTTCTCCGAAATGATCGTGGTGGGTGATGCTTACACCGCAAATGATTCGATTAGTTGCCCGGTGTACTTAACTTTTATGTGAGGTTTCAGTGGGGGAGCCAGGCAGAAAAGCAGGCTGCATGACATCTGCGCGTCAGCGTCATAGCGCAGTCTTTAGTGTTTTGTTTGTGGATGGCCATGTTGAGCACATGAAACCGCTCAATTGTTCAGCCCTTCGGACGCAGCGTTGAGGCGCCTGCATAACGATAACCAGCCCCACACTGAGGCAATCGCTTGGGATATTTATCCGAGAATTGTCGATTGATGGCACGCAGAGTTTCCCAAGCTGCTTCTGAAGAGGATGGGGCCGTCGGGTATATCGGAGGACTGAATTGGCAGAACAAGGTCAAACTGACGAGAAATGGCACCGAGGGTTTTGCTATTTTTGAGCGAAGTAATCGCTGAGCATGGGGCCAAGAGTGCGGCGTTCGACGTTGCGAAAGCCAACGGCGTTTAGTTCGGCGAGGATTTTTCCGGGTGAAACACATTGGTCGATGGTGGCCCAATAATAATGGAGAAGCCGGGTGATCTCTGGCTTGTTGGTTCGAAAACGAACGAGCACTGGGAGGACGATTTGCATATAACTGCGCAAAGCCAGGCGAAGCAGGCACGAGGCGGGACGGCTGATTTCCAAAGCGAGAATCGTCCCTCCCGGCCGGAGCAC
>DASYTB010000634.1:0-5339 GCA_036002705.1 Verrucomicrobiia bacterium | reverse complement strand
CGGAGGTCAAACGATTTCGCCTCGAAGCGGAAGCCGCCGCCAATCTGCAGCATCCAAACATCGTCGCGATCCATGAAATCGGCGAGCACGAGGGACAACATTTTTTCTCGATGGATTTTATCAACGGGCCAAGCCTGGCCGGCCCTTTGCCTGCTGGCCCACTCGCCGTAGGCGAAGCGGCGAGGCTTGTGAAAATCATCGCCGAAGCCGTTCAGTTTGCCCATGAGCACGGCGTTTTGCATCGGGATCTTAAGCCAGGAAACGTGCTGCTCGATGCCGCCGGGCAGCCGCATGTGACCGATTTTGGCCTGGCAAAAAGGAAAGATCGCGAGGACCACCTCACGTGCAGCGGCGCAATTCTCGGCACTCCAGCCTACGCGGCGCCCGAACAGGTCGCGGGGCGGCATGATCTAGTCGGTCCAGCGAGTGACGTGTATTCCCTCGGAGCCATTCTTTACGAGATGCTCACGGGACAACCTCCGGTCCGCGGCGCGACAATTTCAGAGACGATTTCGCAGGTCGTCCAAAGCGCGCCGAAAGCGCCCACCCAGTTAAATCCCCGCATTCCGCGCGATCTGGAGACGATCACGATGAAGTGTCTCGAAAAGCGTCCGGACCGCCGCTATGCCAGCGCGGGAGCGCTCGCGAAGGATCTCGAACACTTCCTCAATCATGAGCCAATTTCAGCGCGGCCCGTCCAAATTTCGAAACGCGCCGGACGCTGGCTCTTCTCGCATCCGCATTGGCTCGCGGCTTTCGGCTCGGTCGTGCTCCTGGCGCTGCTCTGGTTCGGATTCGCTTTGTGGAATGATAATCGCCTTCTCACCTGGGAAAAAGATCATCCGAACGAGCATCCCGCGGCGCCGGTATTCTTCCTTGATCCTAAAAACAATCCAGTCCTGATGGCGGCTATCTTTGTTACCGGGTTAATAGCCGGCCTGGAAGACTTAGTGGCCAAGCGGATTCGGAAGCGTGTGCTTACCGGCACCTTTATCCGACCCAGTGTTCTCGCCAGCTTCGAATTGGCCGGTATTTTGGGAATAGTTGCTGGTGTCGCGCTCGGCGGCGCTGCGATTCAAATTTATCAATGGGCCAAACGCGCCGCGCCGCTCGAACGCCGCGAGGCGGATCAAAAATTCCAGGAACAGCTAAAAACTTCCGCCCAAATCTATAAGGACGCCGCCCGTCGTGCTGAATCGGAGAAAATGTGGAAAGAGATCCTCTACAAGTCGGTGGATGCGTTGGAGTACCAAGGCACAAGGCGCGAACTTTTTGTCGTTTTGTTTCTGCCTCTCTGCGTGGTCTGGAGCGGCGCAACGCTCTTCCTGAAAGCTTTTCGCGAGCAGCGCTTTGTTTTTTATCTCAACAGTGAAGATGAACAGATCGAGCGAACCATCGCCCTCTCTGGCATCGAGCGCGAGGCGCAAGAAAAGGCCCGCCACATTCCCATCCATCTTGGCCTGGCTATCATTTTTGCCGCTCTCGTGGCCATCGTGCCAAATATCTTCTGGGCTTCCGAAGAAGAACCTCCCACCCGGAACATGATTTTTCTCGCGGAGGGGGGAAGCTTTGTTCTTCTAACCACTTCCGTTTTGATTTTTGGCCGCAAGCTCTCGCGTTCACGGTTACAGATCTCAGGAATTCTGATCGTAGTTTCGATTTTGCTTCTATTCGCCGCCCTGGCTCGGATGCCCACAATTCAGACCGCGCTCGCCATTTCAATTGGCGTTTTGAATGGAAGTTTTGCGGGCTTTCTTTTAAGAACCATGCGAAATAGAAATACGGCTGCCAGGATGTCCACCGGCATGAACTCTCTCGCCGAAAGATAAAATGAACTTGGAATTAGGCGCGCCAAGAACCTTTTTCGTTACCGCCTCCGGGTAACGCAGTCATTCGGAAAGGATCAGAGAAAGGTTATCAACTATGGCAGTTCCAGAAGCACGAAATCCTTATACCATGCTTCGCTCGGTGGACCCGCATGAATTTGAACCGCGATAATTCCGTGGTCCGGAATGTTGGGATCGGTTTCGGTGTAATCCACCGTTTGAACGCCGTTTAACCAAAGCTGAATCCGTTTGCCCTCGCATCGGATTTTGTATTCGTTCCAATCGCCGCGCTTCAGCACCTTATTGACCTGATCCATGTCCGACTTGACCAGGACCTTGTTGCGGCGCGATTCATCATAAAGACAGCCCCACCACGATGGATCGCCCATATCCGCCTGATAGCCGCTCACTTCGTTGTCATTCGGGATCGATTTGGTCCGGACTTGCACCCCGCCGTTCGCGCTTTCACCGCCGAGCAGCTTGAATTTCAGCGTTAGAACGAAGTTCGTGTATTCGTGAGTAGTGCGGAGGAATTCGTTCCGCGGAATTTTTGCGTTCATCGTTCCCCCCACGATCGCGCCATCCTCGAGGCGGAAGGTCTTGTTCGTATCACCCGTCCAGCCTCGGAACGTTTTTCCGTCAAATATTCGTTTCCCATTCGGACGCTCCGCGGCGAGCAACGACGAGACAGTAACAAGAATAATGGCGATGAATCTGATCTGGTTCATGGTTCCGAGAATAGAGACAACGTTGGATTTTGTCTCGCATTATTGTGCTCGCAAAGAAACGGCATTTCTGCTTTCCTATTCGGCATGATACACCCGTTTCCAGGCAGGACTTGCGGGTTCGGTTTTGGCCTCGAACAGCCCTGGGAAAGCAGGGAATGGCACGAGCAGATTCGCCAAAGTTTGGAGCGCGTCGCCACGCTGCGAACCCAGGTCGTGGCCATGGCGGAACGCGAGTATGGCGAATGGCATAATCCAGACCTGACCGAAACCATGCCAGCCGGCAGGACGCTGGTAAGCAAATATTGGCGTGGCGGTGTGCGCCGAACCGTTTCAGATGGCGATCTGGCCAGCACGACCTGGCAGGACGCTAATCCGTGGAGCGCGGCTTTCATCAGTTATGTCATGCGCGAAGCGGGCGCGGGTTCCGAGTTTCCTTATGCCTCCGCGCATGCGGCCTACATCCGCGCGGCCATCGACAACCGTCTGAATCAGGTGCGATCGATTTTTCAGGGCTTTCGCCTCGTGGAACGGGCGCTCGAATTGGGTGACATCATCGCCCGCTCGCGGGAGCATTCCGGAGCCACCTACGATACCGTTCGGCGGGGCATGCTGACCCATTGCGATATTGTCACCGAGCTCGAACCGGCTTCCGGAGTGGTCCGCGCCATCGGTGGCAACGTCCATCAAAATGTGGATAGAAAAACTCTGAGCATGGACACAGACGGTCATCTGACCACGCCGGGTTATTTTGCCGTCATCAAAATGGATCCGGTCATTCCCTCGCTCAGGGCCTCGCCTTGTCCGGTACATTCCGTCGATGCATGCGACGACACCTTTTCGCGGTCATGGCGCACGCCGGGCATCGTGAACTGTTTGCCGGGCGAGGGCGCGTTCGACCCTGCTGGATTCGGACGATGCACATGCGATCCGGAGATTCCGTGGTAAAAAGTCTCCAAAGGCACGCAGAGGACATAGAAGGACAAGGACCTGTATCGCGAAAGAAATTTTCTCCAGAAAAACGGGTCGCCGGGTCGCCAGAGCAAGTGTAAACGGTAACGCCCGCTTCAAGAGCGGGTTGTCGAACTTTAAAGTTTAAAGGCGAATCAGGCAGCCAAAGCGTCGGCTTTAACCCTTTCGCTTCTCATCCCTCTTCGGGAAATCAGCGTCAAATCGCTCTCGGGAAGCGCGCGATTAACGGCGCTTTCACCCTCGTTTAAAGGCTCTTTCTCAGGGGATAAAGCGGCGGCCTTGCAGGGCAGCATCTGCTCAATCGCCGCAATCACGTCAGCTTCCTCGACTCGTCCTTCCCGGCCCGCTTCGCTGGCGAGAAAAAGCGCGTACTTCGCTGTCATCTCGACCGCTTGGAGAAATCCAGACAACCGCATTGCCCTCCCGGCGATCTTTTTCAGGAATGGCAGCGCGATACCGGGGAAGTGCTTTTCGGCAACCGCGATTACATCCTCTTTGTCCAGAATCTCAGGCATGACGAAGCGGGCCGTGCGTCCAAGAAACTGCTCGAACCGATAATTCGTCTTTCGGATATAGCGGCGGAACCTTTCATCGAAGGATTGAGGCGTGATTATAAGTGCCGTGGGCAAACCCCGATCCGCTACACGAGTCCGAACCCAATTCATCCGGATCGGCGCGGTGTTTTCACTATATTTGTCTGGAAGCAAAAACGCCGCCTCGTCAAAGATCAAAAGCAACCTGGAGTTCTTAAGCACAAAATCAATCCGCCTGCGCAACTCCACCGCCGTTCCGTATGCGGTTATTTCGATTCCCATCCCCTCAGCCACGGCTTCAAAGAATTCAGTCTCTGTCGCGTCCGAAGGGACGGTGATTAATCGCACTCTCCCCGGATACATCTCGCGATACGCCTTGATTGCCTCAGTCTTTCCGTAACGCGGGTCCCCCTCGATCCTAACCATCACACCTTGCTGCCAGGCGAAGTTCAAAGCCTTGAACACTTCTCGGGAAATCCTCGTTTCAGCAATTCGCTCAACCGCCTTAGCCGTGCAGGTGGCCATGTGCTTGCGAAGCGCGCCGGGCAAATCATTGAAACTCCAACAGTCGATCCTATAGCAATGAGTTGAGAATGCCTCTTCAAGACGGCTATCAATCTCGCGCCGCGCGATCCCCGCCAGGGTCTCTCGCAAGCATTCCACGTCAAGTTCGGGGAACGCCTTCATCTTTTGCAATTCCCGCGTGCGGCCTTCTTCCGATTCACCGGAAAGGGGCTCGAATGCCTTAATTAACCAGCCCTCGGGCGCGCCCAATCGAAACTGCTCGTGAAAGAGCGACGGCATATCATTCCAAAAATCGGCGGTCTGAGCCCGTGACAGTTTCTTCTGCTTCGAATTACGTCGAAAGAACTCCGATCCTACATTCTCCGGAAATTCGTCAACCAGGTCACAGGCCAGCTTGTACAAGCCCTCCTTGCTATCGCGATCCTGGAGAAACCATAGAACCTCTTCGGCTTCGCGCGAACTCCGCTCTTCGCGGCGCATTTGCTGAATGGCTCTGCTAACATCGGCGGGTGTGAATTTATCGCGTTCGGTCATAACTTATCCTTCGCGCTGTTTCAAAGCCCGCATCTCGTTGTCCGCTTCTTCTTCGAGATCGCAGCCCTCGCGATAGGTTTCTGGATTTCGAATTGTTTCGGGATCAATTCCGCTCGCGTTGGCGTGCCGCTCAATTATTGTGCGTTTCCGTTTTCGCGCCGCATCCTCTGCTTTGGCCTCCGCCTTCTGATCCTGGAAAATTATTCCCCGCTCACGATCCTCTG
>DASYTB010000633.1:0-4512 GCA_036002705.1 Verrucomicrobiia bacterium | reverse complement strand
AATTCACCGCGTCATCCAGGGTAATATCAAAGAAAGGCGGCTGAAGAATTCCGGCGGGAAAGACGATCTCGTTTTGCAATGGATTGAAGTAGGCGTTCACCGTTTCCGGCGTCATGTGCCATTCGGATTTATCGACCGGTTTGCCGATGCGGATTTTCTGCCGGTGCTCCTCGAAAGCGGTCGCGCGGCGGACATTGCCCAGATAATCGTCAGGACGAAGTTCGACCGATGAGTAGTCGCGGAATTTGTCCGGATGGCCGATTTTTTGAGTGAAGCGGGCAAACTTGGCCAAGGCTTTGGCGCGCGTTTGCTGAGTCATCCAATCGAGGCGATCGAGGCGATCGCGGAAAACAGCCTTGAGATTTTCAACCAACTCGTTCATCCGGGCTCTGGCTTCAGGCGGGAAGTATTTCTCAACGTAGAGTTGGCCGAGCGCTTCGCCGATATGCGAATCGATCACTTTGGCCGATCGCTTCCAGCGCGGTTCCTGTTCGGGTTGGCCGGTCAGAACTTTGCCGAAAAACGCGAAGTTTTCCTCCTCGACAGCATGGTGCAAGTAGGGGGCGGCGCTGTGAAGCAGATGCCAGCGCAGATAAACCTTCCAGTCCGAGAGCGGTCGTTCGCGCAATAGCTTATCTACCGCCGCGAAGAATTCCGGCTGCCCAACGATTTCATAAGGAACGGGTAAGTCGTCCTTGGAGTCGGAGTCTGAGGTCGAAAGGCCCAATTCCGAGAAATAAGCGGGCCAGAGGATGGCGTGGTTCGTCGCGATGAGATCCGCCGTTTTGAATTTGTTGTAGTTTTTGTCCGGGTTCCGCAATTCGACGCGCGTCCGGCTGGCCTGGGCGAGCGCCGTTTCGAGATCAAGGACGGTTGCCGCGTGCGCCTCGGCGTCCTCTTTCGTTTCGCTGAGCAACGTGAACATCTTTCTCATGTGATCCCGGTATTTCCCGCGCGTCTCAGCGAAGCTCTCCGTCAGGTAGTAATCGCGATCCGGCAGCGAAAGTCCGCCCTGGCGCAAGTGAAAGGCGTAAATCGCGCTGTTTTTCGCATCCGGACCGAAGCCGGTGCCGAAAATGCCGCCGATCCCGCGCTTGTGAAAATCGGCGAGCAAAGCGAACAGATCCTTTGTGCTTTCGATGTTTTCGATGCGCTTTAGATCATTGGCGATCGGTTTGAACCCGACCTGTTCGAGGCGGTTTGTATCCATCGCCGAAGCGTAGAAATCCGCCACCTCGCGTCGCGGGGAATGAGTTGACGCCGAAGCGTTCGCGCTATCCTCCAAGATCTCATGGATCAGGAACCAATTGCGTTCCGCCAGTTCGCTAAAGCTGGCCCAGCGCGCTTTATCCGGCGGGACGGGATTGTTTTTGACCCAGTTGCCATCGGCGAATTTATAAAAATCGACGCCCGGCTCGACCGACCGATCCATGTACTCAATCGAGAATCGCGGCACGCGCGGTTCGTTGGAACTGCTGATGGCTTCGGCGCCCAATGCGGCGAGAGTGAGGGCTGGAGTCTGAAGGAAGAGAGCGATGTTTCGTTTCGAAATCTTCATGGAGCGTTGGAACATAACGGAGTCGCGAAGATTTAAAAGAAACTTTGGCTTGGCTTGGTTGCTCGAACTCTCCAAAAATTTCGGATATGCCAAATCCATGGACGGGAAAAGGGAATCCTTACACGCGGAAAGAAGTTGTGGACCGATTGCGCGCGACGCTGAAGCGC
The DNA here is from genome assembly GCA_036002705.1 of Verrucomicrobiia bacterium. Classification (GTDB taxonomy): domain Bacteria; phylum Verrucomicrobiota; class Verrucomicrobiia; order Limisphaerales; family SXQI01; genus DASVNK01. The sequence goes on along the minus strand of DASYTB010000633.1, from coordinate 2,787 downwards.
GGCGAACCAATCATCGCCGCGGGCGCGGGGACCGGGATCAGCGCCAAATTCATTGAAAAAGGCGGTGCGGACCTGATCATCATTTATAACTCCGGGCGCTTCCGCATGGCCGGGCGCGGTTCGACCTGCGGCTTGATGGCCTACGGTGACGCGAACGCGATTGCGATGGAGATCGGCGAGCACGAAGTGTTGCCCGTGGTGGAGGAAATCCCCGTCATCTGCGGCGTGCATGGAAGCGATCCGCGGCGACGGATGTGGCATTGGCTGCTGCAGGTCAAGGCGATGGGTTTTTCCGGCGTGAACAATTTTCCGACGCACTGCATCGTCGATGGACATTTCCGGCAGGTGCTGGAAGAGACGGGAATGAGCTTTCAAAAAGAGGTGGAGATGATCGCGCTCGCGCGAAAGATGGATTTGTTCACGATTGTGTATGTCGCAAAACCCGAGGAAGGCGCAGCGATGGCTAAAGTCGGCGCGGATGCGATCATCGCGCACGTCGGGACAACTGTAGGAGGTTCAATTGGAGTTAAGGGCGCCGTCTGCTCGATCGAGGATGCCGCCCAACGCACGCAGGAAATCATCGACGCCGCGCGCCGGGTACGGAAGGATATCTTCTTCCTTTCCCACGGTGGCCCCATCTCCACGCCGGAAGACGCCGCTTACATTAACACCCACACGGACGCGGTGGGATTCGTCGGTGCGTCGAGTCTTGAGCGCCTCGCAGTGGAGGATTCGCTGACCCAACTCACGCGGACGTTCAAGAAGATTCCCGTGAAGCGCGGGGCTTCTGCGGACAAGCCAAAGAGACGAGGGTAATAGAGGGCAGGTGGCCAAGTTTCGCCGAAGGGATTCAAAAGAGATTTACATCCTTACCAGCTTGCGCGCGGCGTTGGCGATAGCCTGGGCCGTAGGTCGGTGGGCGGCCCAAAGATTTGGGTGATAGGGAATGGGGGTGTCCTTTGCGTTCAGGCGCTGGGGAGGAGCATCAAGCAGGGCAAAGGCTTCCGCGGCGATTCTGGAAACGACTTCGGCAGTGACACCGCCCCATGGGAACGACTCGCCTACGCAAAGAACCCGGCCCGTGCGCGCGACAGAGGCGATAATGGTGTCGGTGTCGAGCGGCTTGATTGTGCGGAGGTCGAGAACCTCGATCTCGGTGCCTTCCGTTTGCAATTCATCCGCCGCGGCCAAGGCCTCGTGAAGCATGGCGCTATAGGCCACAATTGTGAGGTCGCGGCCCGGGCGGGCGATCCGGGCTTTGGAGGCGGGCATAGCCTCCGTGGGCAGGGTATCGGCCTTGAGGTGGTAATAGAGATATTTGTGCTCGCAGAAGATGACAGGGTCGTCGATGGAGACAGCTTCGAGCAACATGCTGTAAGCGTCCTGAACTGTCGCAGGAGCCATGACGATAAGGCCCGGGTAATGCGCGTAGAGCGCCTCCAGACTTTGGCTGTGGAACGGTCCGCTGCCTGAAGTGCCGCCACTGGGAAGGCGAATCGTGATGGGGCAGGGGACTTGGGTGCGCCAATAGAGCGTCGCGGCCTGGTTAATAATTTGGTTGAATCCGGGCGTCGAGAAATCAGCGAATTGAATTTCGATGATGGGACGCATTCCTTCGATCGCCGCTCCGACCGCCGCGCCAATCATGGCATCTTCGCTGATCGGAGCATCGATGACACGGCCCGGATAGCGCTCCGCAAGATTCTTTGTGGCCTTGAATGCGCCGCCAAATGCGCCGACATCCTGGCCGTAAATGAAGACGCGCGGATCATCCGCGAGCGCGCGGTCTTGTGCTTCGCGGATGGCTTCGAGATAGCTAATGCTCATCGGAAACGGCAGTGGTTGGGAAGACAATTAGTCAATGAATTCAGGCGAACTCTTCATAGCCTTCCGCGAACTGTCTCGAAGCCAGGGCGCACCAGGTTTCACGGAACGGGTCTGGCGCCGGTTCGCGCTGCACCTGGCAGACCGCTTCATCGACGGTGTGGGCGGCTTCGATCCGCCAGTGTCCGACCTCCGCTTCGGCCGCCCATTTTTTCAGGAGAATCTGGTTTTCCGCGAGAGCGAGACAGTCGCGGCCAAGGGAAGAGGCCTTTAATTTTGCGTCAATATAGGAAGCGTCGTCGTGCTCACCGTGGCCGCAGAGACGAAGCAGGCGGGCGACGATCATCTGCGGCCCAGCTCCGGCGCGTGCATTGTGGACCGCCGAACGGGCCACTTTGAGGCAGGCTCCGAGGTCCGTTCCATCCACGGAGTGACCAGCAACGCCGTAACCGGCGGCGCGATCCAGGAGCGAGCGGCAGGCAAATTGGCGGGAACTGGGAGTCGAGTAGGCGTATTGATTATCCGCGATCACAAGAATTAGCGGAAGGCGTTCGACCGCCGCCTGGTTCAACGCTTCGTGAAACGCGCCGGTGGAGGTAGCGCCTTCGCCGACGCAGGCCGCGCCAACCGTTCCCGATATTCCTTTAAGCTGGCGGGCCATGAGCGCACCATTAACGACGGCAATGGTCGCTCCCAGATGGCTGATCATTGGAAAATAGCCGTCGCGAGGCCGACCGCGATGGACGTTGCCGTCACGCCCGCGCATTGGCCCCAGGCTGGATCCGAGGCAGGTTCGAAGCGCTTCAACCACGGACTCGCCAAAGGCCAGACGCCCCGCGCCGTCTCGAATAAGAGGGGCGAAGATGTCCCCTTTTTGGAGCGCCAATCCAGTTGAGGCACTGAGGGCTTCCTGCCCCTTGCCCAGATAAACCCCGCCGCCTGGAATCTTTCCCGCGCGATAAA
>DASYTB010000632.1:0-9827 GCA_036002705.1 Verrucomicrobiia bacterium | reverse complement strand
GGATGCTGGCCGGGTTGAAAAATGATGGTGACGAGATATGGCTCGAAGCTCCCGGCGTTTATTGAGCAACTGTCGGTTGGAAATTTCCATTTCTCGCGAAAGTGTATTCCGTGACAATCTCTCCTTTGATCAGGTGTTCTTGAATAATTTTCTCGAGGACTGCAGGAGTGCAGGAATGATACCAGACTGCTTCCGGGTAAACGACGGCGATTGGGCCGTGCATACAGACGCGCAAGCAATTCGCCTTCGTCCGATATACCAGAGGAGTGGGTCCAGCCAGCCCGAGTTCCTTGAGGCGGGTTTTAAGAAATTCCCAGGAGCGCAAACCGATCTCGTTCGAGCAGCACTTTGGTTCCGTTTGGTCGACGCAAAGGAAGATGTGCCGTTTGAATCGCTCCAGCCCCAGGCTTTCGACCGCCTGTTTTAAATCGGTCACCGTCATCGCTTCGAATTAAATTGATCGCGTAGATGCGTGACAAGCATCGAAGCTCGTTCTTTCGATTTTTGTGCGGCGTCTCGATTTGTTCGAATTGTCGTATTTTGCGCAAGAGGCTGTCGGAAATTTTGCTGAGAAAAGTCTTGAACATTCCGGCCAAGTAGGTACTCTAATAGCGGAAACCTCAGTATGACTGCGATATTAAGCGGAACCAGACTGATTCGCGTGGTCTCCCTCAACGTTTGGCATTCTTCCCGCTTGGTCGCTCTCCAGAAAGGACTGAACTATGACGAAATCATTGGATGTAATCAGCGAAGTGATCCGGACCTCTAAGAATCCGTTTCGCCAAACCGCTGATCGGCCAGACAAGCCCCAGAAACACCGCTACGAACGCCGCAAAGTAAAACAGTACATCCTGGCTGGTGATTGGACCGAAGAAGAAGAAGCGAAACCTTGAGAAGGAAACCAAACTAGAAATCTAAACCTGATGAGCCACGTCATACGTGGCTTTTTCATTTCAAACCAAATTGGTTCCTCGAACGCCCTGGTCAAACGGTGGTCAGTCGTTCGCTGTGAGCCAGAACTCGGTATTCTTCCGCGTCTGCAACTTCCCGGCCCGGGCAGTCGCCGGATTCTTCATTCGAATTTGAATGACGACCCCGGATGACGAATCGCCTCCTTCTGGAGAACGAAGGTCGGAGCGCGCAATAGTAAAATGCTTCGCGGAAACTTGCGGCCTTCCGAGCGGCGTTGTTCGATCTTTCTTCTCCACGGTTCAGTATCGGTTCGGGCGTTTGGCTTCTTTATCGATCTGGTGAGCGGAGTTATGGCAGAAAGGGCTTCATTAGTCCACTCCCAACCCGAAACCCTCCGGAATTAGCGGAATTAGGGAATTCAGCATTCACGAAAGAACCTTTCCCCTTGACGACAACTGTTCGGCTGTTACCATACAGATCGTCAGCATTGTGTTATGAACTCAAACTTCTCCTTCCGGCTTCTTCAAGGAATTTCCAACATTGTCGTCCTTTGCAGTCTCCTTGCTGGACCACTGCGGCTTTCCGCTCAAAGCACGAGCGATTTGCCCGTCGTGGGCGTTCGAGCCGATCCCGCAACCACCAGCGAGCCGATTCCGGGGGCCATGATGATTCCGGGGAAATTCATTATTTCCAGGACAGGAAGCACCGCTCAGGCGCTGACGATCCATTTGCAATACGCGGGGACGGCGAGCGCGGCGGATTATCAGCCGCTGCCATCCGAGGTGGTGATCCCCGTGGGGACGAATTTGGCGCAGATTTTGGTCTTCGCTACTTCGGACGACTTGGTGGAAGGAACGGAAACGGTCGGGGCGAAGATCGTACTCCCGCCCGCTTCGGCCAATCCGCTCAACACACTCCCGCCCTATTCCGTGGATCCGGCCCATGCCTCGGCGGAGGTGGACATTACGGATTATATCAAACTTCCGACGGTGAGTCTCGAGGCGACGACGCCCGAAACGGCGGAACCTTCATCGAATGTGCGAGTCGCGCCGGGCGTCTTCACGGTCAGCCGCACGGGAAGCACGACGGAACCGCTGACGGTTTATTTGCATTTCGAAGGCAGCGCCACGGCTGGGCAGGATTACAAGGAATTGCCGCAGAACATCGTAATTCCAGCCGCCGCGTCCCAGAGCGAATTGCTCGTGGAACCGATTGACGACACGCTGGTCGAGGGGGACGAGACAGTGGTTGCGTCATTGCCGCTGGTGCCGTTCGCGTTCGGCACGGGTTACTCGGTCGATTCGGCACGCGCGCAGGCGAAGGTGGTGATTCACGACAATGATTCCGCGAATCCGCAGACCGTCGTCCGTATTACCGCTCCAGATCCGGAGGGGACGGAATTGTCACCACTGGTGGCCGTCATTGATCCCGCGAGCTTCGAAATTACGCGGGACGGCCCAACGAACAACTCCTTGCTGGTGTTTTTCTCGGTGCACGGGACCGCCACGGAAGGGGACGATTATCCGAAGCTGCCTTCGCACACTGTTTCCATTTCGGCGGGGGAGCGGACTGCTTCGATTACGATTGTGCCCACCGCCGATTCCTTGACCCCAAACGAACAAATGGAAACGGTCGGTATCCGGCTTGAACCGTCACCGCAGGCCGGGCCGCTACCGAGTTATGAGATCGATCCGAAAGCGAGCCAGGCAGCCGCGGTGATTTACGAGCGGACCCCTCCCGAAAAGGGTGCGGTCGAGATCGCCCTGCCGGGCAACGGCGAATCGTTTCCGGTTGGAGCCGAGATTCACGTGACGGCGGCGGCGTATCACCCGAGCGTCGCGCTTGCTCGCCTGGTCTTCTACGCGGATGATCAAGAGATTGGTGTTTCGGAAATTGCTCCGAATGCCGCGAGCACCGGCGGCTTGTATTTCCACAATTTCACCTGGGTGAATGCAAACCCCGGAACTCACGTCTTGACGGCCAAGGCCACCTTGCCGGACGGAACACAACTCGTTTCGAGCAAAATTCAAATCACCGTGGGAGACGGAACGGCTTTACCGGTTGTGAGCATTCGTTACGTCGAGCCACAAACGGAACAGCCGTGGCCGAATGCCGATTACGCGCCAGGAGTGTTGGTGATTTCCCGAACCGGAGCGACCAACGACGCTTTGCTCGTCTATTTCGATGTCGGCGGTACCGCAACCCCTGGAGTGGATTACGAAAAGATTGATCCGCATAGCATCTTGATCCCGGCGGGAGCGCTCGCCGCTTATCTCAAGGTTACTGCGATTGACGATACGTTGGTCGAAGGGAATGAGACGGTGCAGGTCACGCTCATGCCGCAACCACCGACGCTTGATCCGGTCTTTCGGGCGGCCTATACGATTGATCCAAAGCAGAACACGGCAGCCATTATTATTTACGATAACGACCAATCGACCGGCAGCGCGCGGATCGAAATTACAAAACCGGCAAATGGCGATGTGTTCGCCCCGGGCGTTGATATTCTAATCAACGCGGTCGCGATCGATCCAAATGGCTACCTTCCCCGTCTCGAATTCCACGCGGATGACAAGCTGATTGGCGTCTCGCAATTGGAATTCTTTCGAGCGCCCGATCCCGGAACACCGATTTATCACTCGATGGTCTGGACCAACCCGCCGGCGGGTGATCATACCATTACCGCTTCCGGTGTGGATTCGTCCGGCAAACCCGTGGTCTCCGATCCGGTCAGGATATCGGTGCGGCCCGGGACGGCCGATGACCAAGTGGTGCTGACGGTGACCGCGCTTGATCCTTCGGCCGCGGAAGTCGGCGCCGATGGGCAGCCGGATCCGGGCGTGTTCGTGATTCAACGCATCGCCGGTCGCAAGGACGTGGCGGTGGAAGCGAATTTCACTCTGAGCGGGACCGCGCAAAATGGCGTGGATTACGCCAACCTGCTTGGATCCGTTCAGCTTCCGGCAGGTGAAGGATCCGTGCAGGTCGTGGTAAAGCCGATTGCGGACGCGCTGGTCGAAGGCGAGGAAACTGTGATTCTCACGCTGATCCCTCCGCCTTGTGTCGCCATTTTTCCACCACCGCCGGAATGCTACCGCGTAGGGGACTCGTCGAGCGCTCGGGTGGTCATTCGTGACAGCACGACTGGCGGTAACATTCCCCCGAAGGTCGCGATTACGCGCCCTTCGGACGGCACGGTTTTCATTCTCAACCAGAATATTGAAGTCCGCGCGGAGGCCGCGGATGCGGATGGCTCGGTCCCTAAACTTGAGATCCTGGCGGATGACGGCTTGCTGGGAAGCACATCCGCAGGCGCACTGACCGTCATTTGGTCCAACGCGCCCGCCGGGCCGCACGTGCTGCGAGCAAGAGCCACGGACCATCTCGGCGCGGAAGCCGATTCCACTGTCGTTCGAATTCTCGTGCAGCAGCGGGACGCGTCGGCGTTTGTTAGCCGGGAATTGCCGCCCGGCTACTCACCGGGCGTGGCCTTTATGGTCACGTTGCAAGCAGCACCCGCCCGGGGGACGCGCGCTTACGCGGTCGAAGATTTGCCTCCCAAAGGGTGGCAAGTTTCAGAGATCAGCAACGACGGTGTTTTTGACGCCCAGACCGGAAAGGTAAAATTCGGGCCATACACGGATGACCAGGCTCGGACGCTGACTTACAAAGTTGCTCCGCCCGCCACGGCGAATGGCCGTTACGAATTTGGAGGCAGCAGTTCCGCGAATGATCAGTCCTTTCCCATTGCGGGTGACCGCTTGATCGAAAGCGCCAGCCCATCTCATCCCGCGGATCAGAATAATGATCTGCGGATGACAATCGATGAGACGACGGCCTATTCGGCCTCATGGAAGGCGGGCGAGAGTTGGGCGACGCCACCAAATCCGATCCCGCTCACCTACGTGACGCGCGCCGCGATGCTGTGGCGCCAGGGCGAGAGTTATCAATACGACGCCAGCAAAGGCACCGCGCCACTCTGCTGGGTGAGCAGCGCCACGGCGGGTGCCGTTGTTGGTCTGGCCACCGGCGACTCCGCGGCGGTTCGATCAAATTCCGCCGCGGCCGAACCGGGCAGACCGCTGGACATTACCGTAGCGCTCACACCCGCCGCCAATGTCACCGCCTACGCCGTGGAGGAAGTGATTCCCGAGGGCTGGACCGTCAGCAATGTGAGCGATGAGGGTGTGTTCGATGCCGGCTCTCGGACGATTCGTTGGGGAGTCTTTCTCGACGCCGCACTGCGGACCGTGAAATACACTCTGACCGCGCCCGCGAATGTGACGAGCATTGCGGGGATTCGAGGAAACGCTTCATTCGATGGGACGGTTATTCCGGTGGTTGGTGTCTCACGGTTCGTCGCGGTGGAATCTTCGTCCTTGTTGCGCCTGCCAGGTGTGGAATCCGCGGCGGATGGCTTGGTCCATCTTCAACTCGCGGGACCTGCGGGACAGACTTGCGTTTTGGAGGTTTCCTCCGACTTGAACACGTGGACCGAGTTGGAACAGGTTTATCTTCCAGACGGGCAGCTCGATTACCAGGACGCCAGCGCTACTAACGCGGGGCAGCGGTACTACCGCTTGCGAGTTCGCTGACCAAAACATTCTCGCGAGGGTTATAGTGTGCGCGGGCCGCGGCAAACGCCGCGGCCCTTTGCGTCTCCAGCCCACGATTATCACGTAACCGCTCAGTTTGGGTCAGTTTGGTGGTGCGAGGCTCTGCCGAGCCCCTCACCATCGAGCCGTTACTGCAAGAAAGCTTGGCTGAGCCTCGCTCCACCTCAATGACTGAAACGGTGCATCATCACAGCAATTCGCTCTCGCCTCGCGCGGCAAGACGGGGCTACAAATTTCAGGTCATGCGCCAACGCCAACGCCACAACTCGTCGAATGCTGATCTTCTCTAGTCTGGCTGTCCTCAGCATCTTCTTGAACGTGTGGCAATGGTTCGCTGGTCGCAAATTCCCGTTGCATCGGCGCGTGGAGAAGCCGGTTTTCACCCCCGCTGTCTCCCTTCTCCGGCCTTTGAAGGGCTGCGACGGCGAAACCGAGCGGTGTCTGGAGAGCTGGTTTCTTCAGGAATACCCGATTGAGTATGAATCATTGTTCGCGGTGGCCTCGCCGTCCGACCCGGTCTGCGATATAGTTCGGCGGCTGATCGGCAAATACCCCCATCGCCGCGCCGAACTCGTCATCTGTGATCCCATTCTGGGCGCTAATGCCAAAGTTTCCGGCCTTTGCTATCTCGAAAAAAAAGCCCGCCACGAATATTTGGTTGTCGCGGACCAGGATGTCTTAGTCGTGCCAGATTTTTTGTCTGATTTCCTCGCGCTACTGGCCGATCCCGCTGTTGGTCTTGTCAACTGTTTTTACATTTTGCCAACGGGGGAGAATTTGGGAATGAAATTGGAAGCCATGGCCGTGAATGCCGATTTTTGGACGCAGGTTTGTCAGGGCAATATGCTCAAGCCGATGGATTTTGCACTGGGCGCGGCGATGGCGACCACGAAGGACCAGTTAGCGCGGATTGGCGGATTCGAGGCCGTTCTTGATTATCTCGCCGACGATTACCAACTCGGAAACCGGATCGCGAAATCCGGCTCGCGCCTCGAAATCTGCCCGGTCCCAGTCGAATGTCATTCGGAAGGACAGGGCTGGCGCGCGGTGTGGCATCACCAGCTTCGCTGGGCGCGCACGATTCGTGTTTGCCAGCCGTTGCCCTATTTTTTCAGCATCTTCAGCAACGCCACGCTCTGGCCGCTCTTAGACGCGCTTTTCTGTCCGAATCCGGGAAGAGTTTTATTCTTCGCCGCGCTCATCGTGCGGATCTTCACCGCCGTCTCGAATTATTCACGGCTGACTCGGCGGCCGGGCTGGCTGGCGGGACCGCTCGCCCCGCTCAAGGACATTCTTCAAGTTGCAGTGTGGGCCATGTCATTCGCGGGCAATGAGATCACCTGGCGCGGGCAGAGGTTTCGTGTAAATCGAGGCGGGAAATTAACGCCTTTGGCGTGAATTTCCTCCCGAGCCGAGTTGGCGATCCGATTAAGATTTGTCAGCTTACCGGAATGATCGAAACCTTCTCTCCTCGCTCCGTCCGAGCCACCCCCTGCGCCCGTGGATCAAGCGTGGGGACGCCATCCACCAGGTAAACATATTGGTGATGCCCGTGGGTCAGCGGCACCTGAATCGTCCACCCTCCATCGGGTTGCCGCTTCATGGGATTCGCATTCGGGCTCCAGTTATTGAAATCGCCGATTAATGAGACATGCTTCGCCTTCGGGGCAAAAAACAAAAAATTCGTGGGTCTCAAATTGTTTTTTGCCGAATAGCGACTGCCTCCTCCGATACTGCTCACGTTTGACATCCCTCTTCCTACCTTTTTAACTCAAATCAATTTACTCCGTCCTGCGATCTTTTCCACCCGGTTTCGTCGGGCCAGTGGAAAAAAGCAGGTTCAATGCCTAGTGGTTGAAGGTTCCTTAACGCGCCTTGGCCGCGCGTGTTTATGATAGCAATGGTGGCGAGCTTGAGATTTATGCCGATGGCAATTGCGACCGGCGCAGGCGCAGAGGTTCAGAGACCGCTGGCAACAGTTGTGATTGGGGGAATTCCCACTTCGACGTTTCTGACTCTGGTCCTATTGCCTTTAGTCTATGCGTGGTTTGAAAATTTAAGCCTCGTATTTACCGGGGCGGGGGTCCGCCTTGACTTTTCCCCAGTAGTCCAGCTTCACGGCTCGGATGGCTTGTAAATGCGCAATTCCGCCGCTTTCCCGAACCGATTTGGCACAGCCAAATAAAGTTGATCGAGATCGGCGGAAAACCAGGAGGTTCGCGCACCATCCCGCGTGGAAAGTTTTTGGATCAAGCGGAGTGCTTCGCCCGGAACCGCGCCGATTACGTCGATGAACCCCTCACCGCATGAGATATACGCCCGGCGTCGATCTGCATCGTAGAAAAGATCGTCGGTGTCTCCTGAAATCCCGATGTCTGCTGTTTGCGTTCCGCTCTCTGTTTCGAGGACCAGCAATCGAGGCGGATGGCGGCAGCCGACGAACAAACGGTGCCCAGGCTCATCCAGCGCCATTGGAAAGTTGGCAAGAAATCTCTTTTGAGGCCATGTGGCGATCACTTCGCCCTTCTCCCGATCAAGCACAGCGATCTGCTTGGCGTCGGGAAGATTAATGAAAATGCGCCTGCCCTTCTGCTCCAGTTGGAAGGACTCCGGGTGTGCCGGAAGTTTGAACGTGCGGGCTTGCCTCAAACTCGCAAGGTCAATCTCGGCCAAAGCCCCGCTGCCGTAACCGACGTAAATGCGACGCCCGTTCGAGTCGAAGCGTGCGTTGTCGGCATCATCCAGCGATTGGACCGAACCGGCCAATTTGTAATCGTCGCCGCGAAAGACTTTGAACACGCCATCCTCCCCGGCTGCGATGCCAATCTGATTCGATGTGGGGAGGAAGACCACGCCAGTCGGTTTACGAAAATTTCGAAGAGAGGTGATTCGGTTTCGCCCTGTCACATCCAGGACTTCGACAGTATTATTTCCCAATGCAGCCACGAAAAGGCGACGGCCAGGTCCGTCCACGGCAAAATGGTCGAAACGGCCCGTGACTCCGGGAAGGGGGATGGTGCCGATTTGCGTGAGGGCATCGCCACCGAATGCCATCACCGAGAGAAACATTAGGATTGGCAACAGTCTTTTCATTTTTTGACTTTCTCGTAGAGGGCATCGAAGCAAGGAAGCCCCCGAGTAATTAATTCGTCGTCGCTTAAACCCATTCTCGCCCAACCCTCGAAAACGAAATTCAACCCGATGCACTCGACACGGCCAAATTTTCGGTCTTCGAGATCGGCGTCGTGAATCATCTCGCCAATAATTCGCAGCCCGTGATTCTCAACAGCGAAGCGCTTTAGGAGAGTCTCGAACGTGCAGTCGTCGCCATGATGCGAGAACTCCGCATCAGCCATGTCGAAAGGGAGTGCGTTCGGAAATTTTCGAACCTCCATCCCGAAAACAAATTCTGCGTGTGGATCGATAAAGTTGCGGATCAGCCATGCCGAGCCGATCCGGTCGATGCCCGGTTTGGGTCGGGTGAGCCAAAGCTTCTTTTGAAACTCCGCACTTCGCAGGGTGCGCGCTGAAGAGGCACTGATACGCGGGGCGACGAACCGTTCCGCCTTCTCAAGAAGCATCTGCGCGTCGTGGCCGGCGGGTGCATTAAAGTAGTCGATTTCTTTGATCTCATTGAGGCGGCTTTGATGGCGAACCAGTTGATCGAGCACAGCGGCGGAACGCGATTTCTTGATTCTATCGAGAGTTTCGTGGATCGAAGCCATGAGTTCTTTGTAATCAGCGGCTCGCGCGGAGTTGAACATTTCGACAAGCTGCTCGGGCGGCAAACCCTCGATTTCCGCCACGCGAATCAGGGTGGCATCGCCGCCCTCATCCCGAATCTGTGTGGCCAGCCACTGAAAGCGCTCGTGATGCGCAGGCTGATCGGGAAGAACGTACGCCGAAGTCTTGAGTGAGACTGCGCCGAATTTTTTGAGCTTGCGCCAGAGATTGACCCGTGCGGTGGCGCGTCGCGTGGGGAGTGCGTAAAGCAGAAGCAACCAGCTCGATCTTTCCATGTTGCAATACTTCTACATCGATGTAATACATATTTCAAAGCCGAAACGCGCAGCCTGTGTGTTATCAGAAAAAAGGGGGGAAAGTGAAATTATTGCATGTGACCAACCTGCTGGTCCTAACTGCGCTTTTAAGCGCGAGGGCCGCTGAGAAAATTGATACGAATCAAATCAGCCAAATCACTGGTTTGAAAGGAACGTTCACCAAAGAAGAAGGTGTGTACAAGGTGAGTTCACCTCGAACAGACGTGAGGATTTCGGTCGATAATTGGCAATTACCTCC